>RKRS01000237.1 GCA_007571275.1 Dehalococcoidia bacterium | reverse complement strand
CTCGGGCGGCGGGGAGCAGCTCGTAGTCCCACTGGCGAGCGCCCGTGTCAAGGGTGGCGATCACGGCGTTGCGGAACTCGGCGAACAGGCCCAGCGTGTAGCAGGCAGCCTGGGCGACAGCGTCGGGATGGCTACGTTCGGCGCCCAGCGTGCGCCAGCGCTTGAATGCTTCAGGCCCACGGGTCTTGATCTCGATCACGACATCGTCGCCGTCTTCGGTGGTCTCGTGACTACCGAAGAGCAGACGTTCGACTGCGACACCGGTCCTACCCTGGGGAGGGAGCGAACCGATCGCGTCCGGGTGCCCGGTCACGGTCAGGGATGGCCCTGCCTCAACCGAGATCGAGGCAGGTGCATCGCGGTCGACGGGTTGCAGCGTCCAGCCCGCCCGCTGCATCGCGCGGACGACGACTGGCTCGAGCGCATTGCCCGCCTCCAGCACGGTCAGCGACTCGGGCGCCGGGGGATTGCTGATCGGGTGAGACGTGGCCGTGTACCAGAGTGCGCGGCGGCAGCGGCCCAGGGCGGAGGCGCGAACCTCTAGCCGCCCGTCCTCAAGTCGCGCCGCGGGGCGGCGGTAGGCGTTCTCCGCGGGGTTCAACATTGTGGTCATCTCAGGTCCTTCCTGTGATTTGGTGCAATGGAAACGGGGCAGCCTCCGCGATGGAGACTGCCCCATGGTGTTGGTAAGTGTGCGAGGGGCGATTAGCCCGTCTGCACGTCCTGCACCCGCTGCAGCTTCTCAGCGGCGGAGGCGATCAGGGGGTTGAGTTCAGCTGGGCCGAGCGCGGCCAACTCGCGTCCGGTTCGCTTGCGCACCGCGGCGCGAACCTGCTCCTCCGAGAAGCCCTGCTGGCCGCAGAGATCGATCAGCTGTGCGCGGAGGTTGCGAGCGTCCCGATCCTGACTCGGCTCAGCCGATGTCTCTGCCGACTCCGCATTCGGTCGCTGCGTCTGGGTGCGTGGCCGGTGTTCGTCGGCGGACGATCGTGGAGCCGCGGACGGCGGAGTGACGGACGGTCGTTCTGTCCGCGTCGTTGAGCGCCGAGTGGTCGGCGGATCGCCGTAGAGGCCGTTGCCGAAGCGGTCACCGAAGCTACGCAGGGCGCGCTTGAGCGCGTCCGTGACCGCGCCCTTGTAGGCGGTCTCGTGGCCATCCGCAGACTCGTCGGTGACGGGCTGAAAGCCAACGTCGGTACGCGGAAGCGCGCCGGGCACGCTGACCCGAACCGTGGCCGAGTAGGCCAGGCTGCGCCGAATCTCGCCGCTGCGGTGGTCGGTCGACTCGATTTGGTGCAGCGCGACATCGCCGACCAGCTCGTAGCCCCATCCGCCGTAGCCGAAGACCTGGTTAGCCTGGTCAATCGCGGTGTGACCCTCGAGGTAGTGGAAACTGCGTCCACCGCGACCCGAGCGCTGCGAGACCAGGTGCGGGGCGAGCGGTTGGGCCAGCGCTCGGCTGATGACGGGCGGGAGTGCGTCCCAGCTCAGATCCGGTCCGGCGCCCCCCGGCGCGGGACGGTCGGTGTCCGTGTGCGGGACGGTTCCGTTGTTCTGGGTTCCGTTTCTCATCTCGTACTCCTTCTATCTCAACTGTGGGTGCGGCTGTCAGTGAGTAACAGCCGTTTGCCGGGTGCGGAGACCCGGTCAGGCAGTGGTCAACGGGCGTTCCTTTCGTTCACGAAATGGGGGGATTGGCGTGAGTTGTCTGCCAGGCAGGACTACCCAGCCCGACGCGCCGCCTGTTGCAGCTGCGTGAGGAAGCTGGCGCGTCCCTGCGGACGACGACCAAGGTCGGCGACGTCGCTGATGCCTTGGGGCAGCTCCACGACTGCGGTGCGCTGCGGCCCGAGCAGTTCGACCAGTTGAGCCGCGGCCGCTCGTCCAGGCCCGTCCGAATCGAAGGCGAGGAAGACACGTGGTTGCCCCCGAAGGGCGTCGGCGAGCTTCTCCATGCCCTGCGTCCCGAGCGCGGCACAGGCGGGCATATCCCAGGCGGCCAGCACGAGCCAGTCGAACAAACCCTCGGTGAGGACAATCCAGGGCGCTGGCGTCGGTAGCCCCCGGAGGCCGAGCAACGGCTTGGCACCGGGCAGCGCCTGGAACCGCTGCTGCGCACCGGATCGGATCGCTCGACCGCCAAGCCAGCGAACACGCCCCGCGGCGATCTCGGGGACGACGATCATCCCGTCGAACCGCTCACCGCGTTCACCGAACAGACCACTGGTCTGGAGCCGCCCTTGGCCGAACTGCAGCGCCCGCAGGTGGTCGCGGAGTCCGGAGCCCGGCGCGAACCCGAGACAGAGACGTCGCGCGGCTTCCGGGCCGATGCCGCGCGCCGCGAGGTAGCGGCCCGCTTCGGACGAGCGCCGCAGCTGCGCGGCGTAGAACTGCATCGCCGTGGTCAGTAGCGCTGAGTCTCTGGTCGCAGAGGGAGGTGGACGCGACCTCTGAAGAGCCGACCGCTTGGCCGTTGTCGCGGAGACCGTTCCAGTGCTCGCGTCGAGCCGGCGGATCGCCTCCGAAAGGCTCAACTCGTCCAGCCGCTGAATGAAGTCCAGGACGTCGCCGCCCAACCCGCAGCCGAAGCAGTACCAGCGCTGCGAGTCGGCATAGACGGTGAAGCTGCCCTCGCGTTCCTCATGGAAGGGACACAGGCCCTGCCGTACCCGGCCGCGGCCGCGCAGACTGACGCCGAGCGCTTCGACGACGTCGCCAAGCGGATGGCGAGCCTTGAGCGCGGGGATATCGACGCTTGTCTGTGCGGCGGTCATGATGGGCCGCCGTTGCCGAGCCGCCTGAGGCCGCGCAGGCTACGCCGCGAGACGACCTTGCCTGCTCGCCAGCGCAGACCGAGCACCGCTCGTACCTCCAGCAGTCCCTCGCGGTGCGGCGTCATGATCGCGGCGCGCCCGCTCGCAGGTCTGTAGAGCAGCGCCTCTTCAGCGGCGAATCGGCGTCGGGCGAGCTGAAGGAACTCGGTGTAGGCCCAACCGAGATCGCAGTCAGTCGCTGCCGAGCGGTCGAGTTCAGTGAATCGCCCGAGCGCGGCATCGAGGTTGCCCGCGCGTGCGAGACGGCGCGCGTCATGGATCGTCCGGGCCAGCGACGGGCCAGTCCCAGACGCTACGGCGGGGGTTGTTGGCTGTTCGCCAAAGACCGCGTCTATCAGCCGATCGACGAGTTCCTCCAGCGTGGCTTCAGATCTGGTTATTCGGGTTGCAGTCATCAGGCTCTCCGTTCGTGTGTGGCCTCTTATGGGCACAAAGAAGGCCGCCTGAGTAGGCGGCCTGTTAGGTATTGGACCGGGGTTGATGGTCAGCTCTTGCCGAGCCTCCCCGTCTGCCGGTTGCGGCGCTTGTCCCTGAAGCTGTGGATCAACCAAGCGCTCCAGCCCAGCCCAAACGCGTTCAGGGCGACGACCTGCAGGTTGAGGTCGAGCACCATGGACGTGGCCAGGATGAACGCCAGGCAGACCAGCAGCACGAACCACCGACCGATGCGGCGTGAACTCGGTGCAGCGGCACGCGTCTCTGGAACCAGGCTGTCCGCTTCCGACGATGTGTAGGCCGACCAGATCGACTGACCGGTCAGCGCTTCCAGCTGGCCGATGATCCGCCTCCGCGAGCAGTGCCCCGGCAAACAGCGGACATCGATTCCATCGCCGTCGGGCCGCTGGCGGAAGGCCAATCGGTTTTCGGGTGACTCGTGGCAGGTAGCCTCGGTCCAGAACCAACCTTGTTCGAACCGGACCCGTTGGGGCAGCAGGTTAGCGATCCGTGCAGCTGAGGGTCCGACGTAGCGGCCCCGCGTGTTGTGGATGTCGCGTGTGTTGGTCGTCTCGTTGTTGTTTCTCATCTGGAACTCCGTTCGTTGTGTGATCGTGGTTGGGTTGGAAGAGGGGAATGGTCGTGGTGACTCGCGCCGGCATCCGCTGCGCAGGTCACGTGGTTGGTGAACTCAGGCTGGGTGGTAGACGCACTTCGCCCGCGGTCGGATGCCGAGACGCGCGGGAACGGGAGTGCGGAACAGTGGGAGACGCAGTGCGAATGAGTGCAATCCAGTGCAATCGCACTGCGATCTTCACCTCACCAGCACGCACGCGACGGCGCCCGGAACGAGCTGCATGGTCAGCTGTCCGCTCAGGCGGTCAGTTCCGCGTTCTGAAGGAAGTTGTGGAAGAGCAATGCTCGATTCCACAACCGCTTCGCGCTGCGGGTGCGCCTGTCCTCAGGAAACCAGACCATCAGGAGAGCAAGCTCAATCCGTCTGGTCAGATTCGGGCGGGGACCGACCCTCCAGTTTTCTCAGGTAGGAAACACTGGCAAAAGCCTCAAACCACCCTCAGTAGTACCTCGTCAGGACACCAGCCACAATGATTTGGTACCACACACAGAAGATTGCTTGCGATGATGTCACTCGGGCGTGCCTGAACGATTTCAGGACATTGCCCCAACAGCGGTATCTCTCGATGCAGCAGCTGCTGTCATCGCTCAAGGGGCGCCTCATGGAACGGATTGAGGACTGCGACGCCGGGGGCTCGAAGTGTCGGGTATTGCCGGTAACCACCGGTCAAACCGTACTCAAGTACCGTCGCCGCGATCAGGAGAGCCGTACTGTCGTGCCCGAGTGCACCCGATAGCCGCCCCAGCGTCGCGCCGTCGGAGTATGAACCGGCAGCACTCTGTCTCCGTACCAGGTCAGAACCCTGTCCAACCAGAGAGCCAGCAAGTGGGCGAAGGGCGGGTCACATGTTGGGGAACGCCGTCCAAGGCCGCGTTGACCACGGCGCTCAAGCGGGTTTTCGCATCTTGCAAGGACCACTCAGCCATGAACCGCTCCAACCTAGCCAGACAGGCCAGATGATATTGGATCAGCCGACGCGGGAACCGTCAGGGCCACCTTCGTGAGTTCTGCGTTACTACAACCGCACTGAACCTTGTCGTGCCGCATGGTTATCAGCTACCGCTCCAGCGGCTCAGGCTGATCAGACGCATGAACCAATAGAGCAACTGAGTCCAGCGGCGCTGCCGCCGTCTGCGGGTCAGACTCTGGTGCCGGAGGCGGAGTTCAGCATGACGCTTGATCCCATCCCACGGCCCGTCGGCGGGGGGCAGGGTCAGTTCGTGTTCGGCCAGTAGCGTGATCTCCAGCTCCAGCAACCGCTCATCGATCTTGAGAACGTCCAGCGTGTGAGTGGCGCTCATCCGCCGCTGCCGCATCGTCCGCCACTCAGCGATCAGCGGCAGCGCGGCACCATAGGCCTGTTCCTCTCCGCTCACAGGTGCCAAGGTGATCAGTTGGGCATCCAGGCCCATCAGCGCCCGCATGTTCGCAGTCGCCTCGAGCTGCGTCGGTTCGATGGGAGCCGCCCGCTCGCGTTGCTCCAGTCGCTCCAGCCGTTCTTCCACCGCCTGTAGCTGATGCGCCGTTCGCGCGCGAAATAGGGCGAGCTCTTCGCGGAGCTGCTTTGCCGCGTCCTCGACATCTTCATCCTCATGGTTGTCACCAGCATTCGTCTCATCGACCTCGCCTGTCCCTTGATCGGGTGGGGCGACGCTCGCTCTTGTCTGTTCTGCGTAGCGCTCGAGCGCTCCTTGCATCGTCGGGCTGAGCTGACCTGAGTCCAGCGAGCGAGCCAGTGTGCGATAGTTGACGGCCAGCCGCTCCGCCGCCCGCACCCGACCATGCGTTGCGGTCAGGTCTTGGAGTAGCGCCTCGAGCCGCCGACCACCGTTCTCTGGAACACCCTGCTGATTGGCCTCTGGCTCGTCTCGCGCCTCCATCACTTACCTCCACAGCGCAGTCCGCCGCGCCGGCTGCTCTCAGGCCTGTGCAATCGAGCGCAAACAGTCGTGAACCAGAGCTACACCCGGGCCGTTTACCGATTGCGCCCCGCAACGGTCGCTTGCGCCTTGGATTCCTGCTTGCTGTAGCCAGATTGCAGACTGCAATCTGAGCTCGATTCCTGTACGCGTCCATGACATCACGAAGCGGCCTCCGCAGCCAGACCCGGTAGGGGGCGACGCCGCGGTCATCCCCTACGCGCCATTACGCGCGGTCGCTAGGCGCGGCAGACTGAATCGCACTATAAGAACGTATGTTCCTGATAAGGCGCGACGATGGGACTTCACTTCAGGGTTAGCAGTTGGCCGCGGATGCTCAGCGTCGCCACGCTCGGTGGGCTCGCAGTGGCTGTGGTTGGGTTCTCGCTCTGGCATGTCGTGCGGGCGCAGACGCCGGCGGCGGATGGCCAGCTCGTGCTGGTCAACGCAGACGAGGAGTGGATCGAGCGCAAGAAGCAAGGGGAGTTTCGCGCTCGCCCGATCTTCAATCAGCAGCTGACCGAGCTCTACTACGGCATCCGCGACGCCGACACGGGGGAATGGTTGACCGCGGTGTACCGCGTCTCGGGCGGTGAGAAGGAGCGTGACGAGGGTTGGGAGTACGAGTTCGATTACCCCTCCCTGGATGAACACGAGCCGCTCGATCCAGAGCGGACCTATCTCATGGTGCTCCTGGCCGCCGCTGACGGACAACCGGCGCCAACCACGTTCTACGCCGTGATCCCCGCGCATCAGTCGGGTGGCTTGCTGGGCAACCTGCTCGGCGCGCTCGACCCGGCCCGTTGGGCGCGGGCCCTGGCCGGCTGGGTGATCGAAGGCGTGCACGGCACGCTCTGCGGCGTGTTGGAGCAGCTGACCGGTTCGGAGCCAGACGGCTGCAGTGGGGAGTAGCGGTTGATGTCAGACATCATCAGCGGCACGCCCGCCGATCTCACCTACGGCCACTGGCTGGTCCAGGAGGCCTGGCTCGCGGTCTGGATCGTGACCTCGGCCGCGCTCGCCGTGATCATCGGTTGGATCGGGCTCAGCCTGATCGTTCAGGAACCGCTGGGCGGTCGCCAGGCTGGCTGGCGGGAACTGATCCCGCGCCTGATCCTCGGTTTGGTCGCTGCCGCCGCCTCGCTCTGGTGGTGCGCGCTCGTGATCGACACGGCCGACGCCGTGTCCGGGTTCATCGCCGCGACGCTCGAGGTGACGCCCAACGATCTATTGCGGGCACCGGTCGAATCGCTGCTTACCGCGGTCAAGTCCGGTTCGGTCGGCCTCGCCCTCCTGCTCGCCTTGATCTACCTCATCTACGGATTCTTCTGCCTCTACCTGCTGCTGCAGATGGTGCTGCGGTTGGCGCTGATCGACGTGCTGCTAGCACTGGCCCCAGCCGCGATGGGTCTCTGGATCCTGCCCCACTCTTCGGGCTGGAGCCGTCACTGGCTGCGGCTCTTCATGACCACGCTGCTCCAGCAGGCGGTGCAGCTGATCGCCTTGGCCTTGGCCATCGGCTTCCTCGCTGAACTAGCCGAGATCGAGGTGTTCGAACCCGCCCGCGACCTGATCTGGAAGCTGCTGATGTCGATCGCCTTCATCTATCTGGCGACGCGGGTGCCTGCGATGTTGGGCAACGCCAGCCCGTTCGATGCTTGGCTGCAGACGCTCTCGTTCGGAGTCTCGCTGCCCCGCAGCGTCGCCCGCTCGGTCAGCTCGCTCGGGCTGGCCGGAGCTGGCCGGTCAGGCGCGCCTGCGGCCCGCGCAACCGATCGAGGGAGGACAGCCACGTCGCCCTCCAGCGCGGGCGGCGCGACCCGCTCGATGGCAGAACTGTCCACACCGCCGGGTGGTTCGACGCCAACCGGTCCCAGCCCCCGAAGTCAGCACGAGTAGTTGATCTGAGTCCCAAAGCGAAGGAGGCAGGCCATGAGCTAACGACGACGCGCCTGTAGCGGGCGCAATCAGCAGTACCAGGTTCAGGAAAGGAAACAACGAATGGGTGATCTGACACAAACCATCTCCAACTTGGTGGGAATTCTCTTAGGCGTCGTCGGAGCGGTCGGAGTGGGCTACTTCGTCTTCGGCGCTTACCAGTACCTGACCGCATCTGGTGCGCCGCACCAGATGGAACGAGGGAAGACCGCGATGCTCACCGCGCTAGCCGGGATCGTGCTCGCCATGGTCGCCTTTGGCGTCGTCGAGCTCGTAATCGACGCAGTCTCGAACCCGGTCGTCCAGATCGATACGCCGCCCGATCCCGCCTCCAGCGGTGGCAATAGCGGCAACAACGGGGGCGGCTAGACCGCCCAGAGAACGGAGGTCTCATGATGGATGGCCACGAAGTTCCGACCCACGTGCAGGCCGAGGACCGCGTCCTGCTCTGGTTCCCTTCCCCCAGATCGCGGCATTGATGGCGCTGGCCGCCTTGTCCTACGGCCTGTACCACTACATCCCGGTCGGTCCCGAAACGGTCCGGATCGTGATAGCGGTCGGGTGCGCCGCCGCGGGAGCTGCCCTGATCGTCGGGCGGGTGGGTGGCCGTCGATTGCCAGCGGTCGCGGCGGACATCTGCCGCTTCGGATTCGGTCCGCGGCGCTTCGTCGGGCCGCCGTCCCAGTTGATTCGTCCTGAGCCGCCGCTGCGGATCAGATCGCAAGTCAACGAGGAGCGCGATGTCAAGCAGCAAGCTGCTGAGGAATCTGGTCCAGTTATGCGCGGTACTGGCAAACTGACCAAGCTCAATCCGGCGACGCGACTTGCCGCGCGAGCCGCCAACCGCGCAGAAAGGCAACCGGCCAAGCGAGCGCGGACCCGCGGTGAACGGATGCCGTTCAAGCCGCGCGACTGGTTCCGCAAGCGCGACCAGCGGCGCGAGTCCAAGCGCGTCTTTGATGAGGCGCGGCAGGCGGTCGCCGGCGAGCAGCGGGAACAGCGATTCGGGCGGCGGGCAGCGCTCCTGGCCGCCACCCTTACCTGCGGGATCGTGACCAGCGTGGCGGTCTGTACCCCGCCCGTCTCGCTGGCTGACGAGGGCGAAGCGGAGACCTGGAGCTCAGATGAGATCGAGTTCGAGCCGGCGCCGCTGATCCCTGGCCGCCGCCTCTTCATCGAACGCCTGACCGTGACCCGCACGGCGGTCGTTGTCGTGCTCAGGGCGGCGACCGAGCTGGAGGTCGAAGTCCGCGCCTTCGGCGGCGTGGACGGACATGAGCCCATGCTCCAACGTCAGGACACGTTGATCACGAGCGGCCGCCGCAGCTATCTGCTGCCGCTCGATGGCCCGGTTCCCTCGTTCACATTCTCCTGGCGGGATGAGTTCGGTCAGGCCGGCGCGATCTCGCTCAGCGATCAGCAGCTGCCTTATCCGCTGCCGACTGTTGAGGGCGAACTCTGCCGTCTGAGCCTCGTCTCGCTCAGCTGGCGTCCGCAGCGAATCGTGGGTTCGGTCGCGGCAAGCTGCCTCTCCTCAACACCGGTACCAGTCGAGCTGCAGAACGTCTCCGGGCATGTCAGCCAGAGCCAGGCGGCACTGCTCCCGGCCGAGATCGCTGGTGTCGGCGGCAGACTGAGCGTGTCCGCGGGGAGCAGGGAGACACGCGTTCCCTTCGATGTGGAGGCTGAAACACGGTTCGAGCTGGCGGTCGCCGAGGGCCGTGCCCAGCACGAGATCGTGCTCGCCGCAGACCTGGCGGCCGACTTGCGGATCGCCCTCCCACAGTTAGTCGAGCTCACCCACCACCCGCGTGAGGTCGAACAGCGGACCGAGACGGTGACGTTGATCCGTCCCGGCACCGGTCAGACCGTCTCAGAGACGGTCACCGTCACGCACGAGGATGGCTCCACCACAACTCACGTGATCTCGGCCTATCTCTCGATCTCGGCGGCCACCATCGAGCAGGACGTGACCGTGACAGTGGTGCATCCGGAGCACGTGCGCGCCGAGCAGACCACCAGGCAACCACTGAGCTTGGCCCGCAGCGAGCCGCTTACGCTCATGCTCAGCATCGCCTCCGATGACCCTTATCTCACGCTCGCGATACCCGAGCCAACCTCGGAGCGGACGCCTTCGACCCAGACTCGGGTTAATGTCGCCGACCTGCACGAGCTCTTCGCGTTGCTCGGTTGGGAGCTGCGCTGATGCGGCGGCTGCGAGCAGTGCTCGCCCTAGGAAGCGCGGCGCTGGCCGCGCTCGCGGCCAGTCCGCCTGAGGAGCAAGCGTTGCTCGAGGCGTTCGACGCGGCGCTTAGCGCGATTGCCTACGCCGCCTCCGGCTTGGCCGTGTTTGGCCTGGTCTGGGCCGGGTTCTTACTGATGGCCGACGGCGTCGAACAACGCGGGAGTCGGGCACGCAGCGCCATCGCGCTGACTGCGTTCGGTCTCGCGCTCGCGCTCTCGGCCAAGGGCCTCGCGTCGTTGCTCTCAGCCGGCGCGATTCCGATCCCGGTTCCCTGACTGAAGGAGCTAGACGATGAGACGCCTCTTTCCCCGACTCAGCACGAGCGCCGCACACGCAACCGAAGGCGAAGCTGTCCAGCTGCTGCCCTCGTTACCGCGCTGCCTGATGCTCTCCCATCTCGAACCGGACGGCCCGGTTCGGCTGGACGGGGTCAAACTCAGCCTGACCGAACTGATGGGCATTGAACTGGACAGCGCCAAGCTGGGCGCCTTCGCAGGCATGCTCAACGCCTGCGATTTCCCGCTGCAGCTGCTCGTCCGCCAGCACCCGCCTGACTTGGCCAGGTTGAGGCGAGCGCTGGAACAGGCACAACCGCCAACGCTGCCGCCAAGAACGAGGGCGGCGGCGGACTCTCAGCGCCGGCTACTGGCCGAACTGGAGCACCGCGATGGGATCCTCGACCGACGCTTCTACGCGATCTGCGAGGAACAACATGCCGCCGAGCTGCGTAGCCTCCTGGCCCGCTCAGGCCTCAGTGTCCACCCGATCAGCGGCGAGGTGCTGGAACGCGTCATGATCGCGTGTGCTTTAGGTGGCTCGCCGGCCGAGCGCAGCGATGACCCGGTCGAGGTCATGATCAACCGTCGCGACATACGGATCGGGACCCGCCACGCACGCTCGCTGCACCTAGCCAAGTGGCCGCGTTCGCTCGCGCCTGGATTCCTGCAACAGCTGATGGCGACCGGTGCGCCGATGGACCTGGCCCTGCACCTGGGACCGATTCCAGCCGAACAGGCGGCCCGCCAGCTGGAGTGGCAGAAGGTTCGCTTCGAATCGGCTCGCTCGCTCTCTTTCCGTCGGGGCCGGACACTCTCACCCGAAGCCGAGATCGCCTTGGAAGACGTGAGCCGGCTCCGCGATGACGTCCAGCGCGGACGTGAGCGCCTGTTCCACGCTTCGCTCTCGCTCACCCTGCACGCCGACGAACTAACCTTGTTGACTGAGCTCAGTCAACGCGCCTCAGCTCACTTCGCCGCCAGCCTGGGCAAGCTCGACGCGCTGCCCTTCCGCCAGCGTGAAGGGCTGGTCTCGACCCAGCCGCTAGCGCTCAACGCCGTCGCTACCTGGCGCACGCTCGACACCTCCTCAGTGGCCCGCTGCTTCCCCTTCTCCCCGCCTGACCTCGACACTCGCTCGGGGGCGCTGTATGGGATCGATCTACGCGCCTGCGCACCCATCGTCTATGACCCTTGGGACGGCTCTCATCTCAACGCCAACACGGCCGTGCTCGCCCGTTCGGGCTCGGGCAAGTCGTTCGCGACCAAGCTGGGCGTCCTGCGCAACCTCTGCCGCGGCGTGGTCCCCTACGTGATCGACCCTGAGGGCGAGTACGCCGACCTGGCCCGCGCGACCGGTGGACGCGTGCTCTCACCTGGCGCTGCCGGGCAAGGGATGAATCCGTTCGTGCTCGACCAGGACGATCCTGAGGAACTGCTCCTGCGGATCGGCAGCCTGCGGCGGCTGATCGAGGTGATGGTTGGCGAACGGCTCAGCATTGAGCGCCGCGCCGCCCTCGATCACGCGCTGGCGGGCTACTACGCTCAGGCGCGCGGTCGAACCGGGTTCGCCGACTTCTATGCCTTTCTCAGCGAGAACGATCCCGAGCAGCTGGCCAAACTGCTTCGTCCCTTCGCCACGGGCAGCCTGCGTCATTTGCTCTCCGACGAGGGCGCGGACCTGCTCCATCACGAAGCGCCGGTCACCGTGTTCGACCTCCGCCTACTCGAGTCCGAGCTGCGCCCGGCCGCGGCGATGGTCTGCACCGAGACCGTCTGGGCCGCCGCCGCTCGCGATCCGAAGCCGCGCTTGCTCGTCGTCGACGAAGTCTGGTCGATCATGCAACACCCGGAAGGCGCGGCGTTCATGGTCTCGATGGCGAAACGCGCTCGCAAGCACCAGCTGGGGCTGCAGTTCATCACCCAAGATGTGCAGGACCTGCTTGCCGAAGACACGAGCCGCACGATCACCGGGCACTCGGGTCGCGCGCTCTTGCAGAACGCTGCGTTCAAGCTGTTGCTCCAGCAGGACGCCGCCGTCAGCACCGCCGTCGGCGAAGCGTTCGATCTGCCCCCAGACCTCCAGCGCTGGCTCCTCTCCTGTCCCCGCGGCGACGGCCTGCTCCTGGCTCGGGGCGAGCGGTTCCCGATCCGCGTTGAGGCGACAGCCGAGGAGACTGAGCTGATCGAGTGGCGGCCAGGTGGGCACGGAGCAGCGCAGTGATCCGTCATCTGCTGAAGCGGATCTTCTACCCTGAACCGGCTCAACCGTTGCTGCTCACCGTGACGCCGCCGCGCACTGGCGAGCACACTCTCCTAGGTGTGGAGAACCTGCTTCAGTCGATTGCCGCGCCAGAGCCATTCTCGCTCGAGCTCGCCGCGGACCAACACGGCCTCACCCTGATGATCCGCTGTCTGGCCGGCGAGGTGGTGCGCCGCCAGATCGCCGCCCATTATCCGCAGGCGCGGATCGAGCAGGTTCAGGATGAGCAGGACCCGCTCAGCGTGGGCAGCGACGAACAGGCTTGGTCGGTCACCATGCGCCCCAGCGGTCCCGCCTACGTTCCTTTGCGTGTCTTCCGCGACGACGACCTGCTCGATCCCGGCTCTGACCCCCTGCTCGCCTTGATTGGGGCGCTCTCCGCCCTGAGCAGTGGCGAGCGGGTCAGCGCCAGGCTGATGCTCCGCCCGCTCGACCCAGGCTGGTCTCGTCCTTATCTGGAGCGCGTCCACGCCTTGCCCGGTCAGCAGAGCTCGCTCCCAGTGGGACCAACGTCGGTGCGGGACGGCCCGGGCGATCCGCTCGCGCTGACCATCCTCGGACTGGCTGCACTCGCCGCACTGCGCGGGTACGCCTGGTTCCAGTCTGGCGAGACTTGGAGCGCAGTCGCGCTCTGCTTCGGCGTGGGTGTCGCCTTGATCGGCGGTAGCTGGGCCTGGCGGCGCTGGCGGAAGGCGCGGCAGCGCGCATACGACCCCCAATCGATTCGCGAGAAGGTCTCGCACGGCGCGTTCGAGGCAGCCCTCGAAATCGTGGCGATCCTGCCCGCTGATACCGATCGTGCCCGTGCCGAAGCGCTGCTCGGACGTGTCGTCTCCGCCTATCAGCACTATGACCATCCGGCCGGCGCTCGGTTCAACCAAGGTCCCGTGCGCCAACTGCCCCCCTGTGGCTCACACTCCACGACCGCCAGTGTGTCTACAACCCAGAAAACCAGGGTGGTTCAGGCGCAGCGCCGTACTCGGCGTGCGCGAGGTGGCCGCGCTCTGGCACCCGCCCGGCGCAGTCGACGAGACCCATGAGATTGCACGCGCTGGGGCAAAGGCCTTACTGCCTTCCAGACGCGAGCTACGCAGCGGCGCCTATGTCGGCGACTCAACCGGAGACGGCCCCAGACCGATCCGCTTTCCCGATGACCTGCTCCATCGCCATCACCTCTACGTCGCACGCACGCGGATGGGCAAGTCGACCCTGATGCGTCACATCGTGACGCACAAGCTGCAGGAGAAAGCGGACGGACGGGACGACGACACAATCGTCGTGATCGACCCACATGCAGACCTCGTCGCCTCACTGCTCGAGCACACCCCCGCTGCGCTCACTGGCACGATCCGACTGATTGACCTCGCCGATCCCGACCGCGCCCCCGGGATCAACCTGCTCGACGCCCAGGTCTTCGCCGACCGCGACCGTACCGCCGACTCCGTCGTCCGTGTCGCCCGCGGCCTCTGGGAGCAGTGGGGGCCGCGGATGCAGTCGATCCTCGAGCAGATCGTGAAGACCTTGCACGAGGTGAACAGTCACCCGCTCACTGCGCCTGACCAACAACACACGATCCTCGACGGTCTGCGGCTGCTCTCCGATGAACGCTTCCGCGCCGATCTGCTGACCCGAGTCAGCGACCCGTTCCTCTTGGAGTGGTGGGCGCGCGATTTCGGCGGCTGGCGGCGGGAATACCGCGCCGAAGCGATGGCCCCCGTCCAGACCCGACTGAGTTACTACGCCTCCTCCAAACGGGCGCGCGCCATCCTCGGACAACCGCGATCGACGATTGACCTGCGCCGCACGATCCTTGACGGCGGTGTCCTCTTCGTCTCCACCGCCCGGGGCGTAGTCGGCCGCGATGTCGCGGCGCTGGTCGGCGCCTCCCTGCTCAACCTGATTGACGCGGTGCTCCGCGAACAGGAGCAGCTCAACCCGAACCAGCGGCGCGGAGCATTGGTCGTGGTCGACGAGATGCAGACCATCCCCGGCGTCGAGTTCGAGTCGATGCTCGCCGAGTTGGGTAAGTACGGCGCCTCGTTCGTGCTCGCCACCCAAAGCCTGGCCAAGCTCGACGACCTCTCACCGACGATGCGACACACCCTGCTCGCCAACATCGGCTGTCTCTGCGTCTTCCAGGTCTCTGCTACGGACGCCCGCGACCTGGTCTGGGAGCTGGGTCGCGAGCGGCTCACGGAAGAAGACATCGTCTCCCAACCCGTGCACCACTGCTACGTTCGCGCCTCAGTCGACCGCGAACGGTTACCGGCCTTTTCGATGACCGTCCGCCGCCCCCCACTGGGTGACCCAGATGAAGCCGCTCGCATCCGCGTGGCTGCCTCTGCCTGGACGACACCGCTGGAGCTGATCGAAGCGCAGCAGATTGAGCGGCGGCGCAGTCTGGAACGCTACCGCACCGAGATGGACGACCTGCGTGAGGCGGCCTCAGCAACGCCCAGCCAATCGAAGCGCCGTAAGCAGCGAAGCAAGCGCGGACCGACGACCTCATGAGTCGCTCCCGTTGCTGCACCGAGCTCCTGGAGCGCCTCGCCGAGATGCCGTTTCTTGACCGCCTCGAGCTGGTCGCCGTGTCCGGTTGGTCTCGCGGCGCGGTCTACCCCGCGCTCAACCAGATGGTCGCGGATGGCCTCGCGCTCCATCTACCTCACGCCACGCCGTTCGTGCCCCGCAGCCAGCGCTACTATCTCAGTCCGGCCGGGCTCAGCCAGCTTGCCCACGAGCAAGAGATAGACCTCGAAGCGTTGATCAGCCGCTATCCGCTTGCGGATCAGGAACAGCGCCTGTTCATCCAACGCCTCGACGGCCTGGCTAGCATCTACCGGCTCGCTGCGGTAGTCGCCGAGATCGCCCATCCGATTCGCTTCCGCTGCTACCGTGCGCTGCCGCTCGACGCGGCGATCACGCTCCCAGATGGTCGGAGCATCGGCATCGTCCGCCGCGGTATCACCTCCGAGCGCACCGCCTTCGCCAAACGCGTGCGACGGCTCTGGGATCTTGGGTCCCCGAGCCTCCTGCTCTGGCTCATGCCCGATGAGATTCGCCTCCGCCAGGCGCAGCGCCTGCTCAGGGGCGCTCCAACAATCGGGTTTCTGGCTCTGGAGGCCCAGGCCGCATCAGCCGACGCTCACGAGCCTGTCTGGCGCGTACCAACGGGTTCGACTCCACTCACGCTGCGCGAAGCGCTCCGGTTCGCTGGACCACCACGATCAGCGCCGACTGAGCCGCCCCTGTCGCGACCGACCGCTGGTCCGATCGGCACGCTGGCGGAGCAACCACTCGCCTCGCAACTCAGCGCCGCGGAGAAGCGCGCGCTCGACCTGATCGGCGACTGGCCCTGGCTCGCTCCTTCCCACCTTGGATCGCTGCTGGGCGTCAGCCGCTCTCGCGTCTCACAGCTGCGCGCGCGACTCACCCGCATCGATCTCGTCGTTGCCCAGACGATCCAAGGGCAGTCGCGCCTGATGCTGGCTGACCGTAGCATCGCCTATCTTGCCCGCCGCGACCGCGCCGCCTTGGGACCCGCTCGCCAGCGCTGGAGCGCCGCGCCACGGGACCTCGGCTCACCGTTCGGTTGGCGCGACGTCTCAGGTGCCCGAACCCGGCAACTCCTACGCCACATCGACCACACCGCCTCCGTCCATGCGTTCATCGCCTCCCTCGCCGACCAAGCGCGCCAGCGAGACTGGACCTTCGACCAACTCGATCCACCCCACCGAGCCTCTCGCTACTTCCGCCATCAGGACGGCACGGTGCGTTCGATCCAACCAGACGCGTTCATCGTCCTCCGCGCGAATGAACAGCTCCATCCGATCTTCCTTGAGTGGGAGCGGCGAGCGATCCGACCGGCGACGATGCGCTCCCGACTCGCCCCGTACCTGCGCTACTACGCCACCCGTCGACCAACGGACGACCACCCAACTCAACCGACCGTGCTCATCGTATTCGAGGACGAGCTGGCTGCCACTCACTTCCTCCGGGTCGCCGAGCAGGCGATGGCCCGCACCGATCTGACGCTACCTCTGTTGGTCTCGGATCGCGCCACGCTGGAATGCGCCGGGCCGTTGGGCCGGGGCTGGCGTTCAGTCGACCGTCATGGTCCAGCATTTGCATTTTGACCGATTGCTATCAGCCACGAGGAGTCATCTATCGGCGCTTGTCGTTCACCCACGTCGCACTCGTCGGCGGTTCATCACCTCCCGCTTGCTCTACGTTCTCGATCAAGCAGTCCAACAGCTCCTCGCCGAGGCTCAGGTCTCGACCTTCGTTGAGCGATCGAAGCGCCGATCATGCGAAGCTAGCGGGCACTGCAGCATGAGAGCGGTCACTGCGATCCAGGCATCTCCTGTGCCAGCCGGCGGCCTGCCTTCTCCCGCTCGTTGCGTATATTGGCCGATAGGTTCACCAGCTCGGGCGTCGCCTGGGCGACTTCATATTGCTCAAGGTGTTGTCTGAGTTGATTTCGCCTTCGCGGTCCCAGTCGCCCTTCAATACTCCGAACCAGAGCTCTTCCAGGGTCTGGAAGGAGATGACAGCGCGCAGACCGCTATCGAGAACTACGAGTGGGACCGTGGACGACATCAGGCCTCCCGAGCTTCGCGGATCGCCTGGTCAAAGGACTCCCACTCCGCTTCGGTGAGATCGATGGCTGCCGTCGCACTTGGCTCGAAAGGCCTTGCCTCGTCGGTGTTTATGAACGCGTCGAGATCGAACGTCGCCGACCAAGAGCGAGTTGCGCTCAGGTGCTGCACATTGACACTCGTCCAGTCGCCGTCACGGTTGACTGAGCCGTGCCCGCGGACTTCGACATACTGAGTAGCGAGCACCAACATCTGCTCGCTGAATGACGGATCGAACTTGAGCGACGCATAGTCGCCGGCGTAGTCGTGGAGCTGGGCCGTGCCCTTGGCCCAGTTCACCTCCTGCAGCCAGCCTTGCATGAACGCCTGATCCGTTTGTGAGGAGGCAAAGCTGGTAGGTGAGGGACGTCGAATCTCGGTCAGACGAGGCCTTGGGACGGTGCCGAACCAGAGAGTCGTGTTGGCGGAAAGGCCACGGGCCATCCCGTGGATGCGTTCGGTCACGGAGCGAGGCAAGGTCGAATCCTCGCTGCCGTCCCAATCTTGCAGAGCGGTCAACGCTTGTTGACCGTAGTCATCCATTGACAGCTGGCTATCAGCCGGCGGTTCTTGCGTGAATTCGGCGACGAAGGAGCCAGGACGTGTCAGCGCCAGGCGCAGGTTGCTCTGGTGAGTCACCCAGGCTGGCGGCATGCCAGGGCCCGTTGTTTTGCCGCCGATGTACATGACCATGAGGCGCATGGCGGTAAGGGCAGCAGGACAGTCCTCGACTGCTCAGTCCCGCTCAAATCCGGAGCCTGGCTCGAACTGCAGGGAGCGCCCTCGGGGAGGCGGGCCTCGATCTCGATCGTGACTGTGACCTCAGCCCGCGGCAGTCCAGCCAGGTGGACGATGACCTCCTCCGCGATCTGGACTGCGTCCCGCCCCACACGCTGCGGATCGAGGCGCACCGTTCCGTGGTAGCGGTGGTGCTGTGGAGTGAGAGGCTGTGTAACTGGATCGAGACCGGTAGCAGGAGACTCACCGACTGCACCGGTCGGCGCCTCAGGGACATCATCGTCGCCCTGTGTCTCTGAGGACTCGTCAGTTCGTTGCCGCTGAGGGGGAGGCCTGCCACTCGATCGGACTTCCTGGTTCCTTCTGAGTTGGGGATAGCACCCATTGCCAGGCTTCTGGGAGACGCGCAGCCGAGTCAAGCGCGCGCCCCGTATCTTCGCTGGAGAAGGCCTCCTGATGGGCCCACTTGTTCCGCCAATCGCGCAGCTCTCCGACCAGCGAACGTTCCGTATGACCAAGGGTCTGGCGGAAGACGTCGTTCCATGAGAACGTCATGAGACTGAGCAGCGCTGCGGCGTCCCATTCCTTGATCGGTGTGCTGATCATGAGACGGTTGTCATCATGAAAGTACTGTCGTGCCACGTCTGCGGCCCGTGTCCTGTGAAGGTTCAGGAACTCGCGCTCGACGAACGGACCCAACCCCTCTTTGAGCAGGTCCATCGCCTTGCCGATCCGTTCGCGGTTTGTAATGGCCATTCCTGATACTCCTATGGGCCGGCTCTCGGCCGATGGCGGCTATTCGCTGCCGCGGCGTCTGAACTCTCCAGCGATGGCGTTGTAGATGGCTCGCGCCTCTGACTCTGCACGCAGC
>RKRS01000286.1 GCA_007571275.1 Dehalococcoidia bacterium | reverse complement strand
CTGGGCTCGGCCGAGAAGGCCGCGGTCAAGCAAGCGCTGGTCGCGCGACTGGGGCTCAGCGAGCTGGACGCTTCAGCCGATGCCGCTGATGCGCTGGCGGTCGCCTATTGCCATCATCTCATGGCGCCTGTTGACGAAGCGGTGAGCATCCAGTGATCTCACGCATCAGGGGCCGCGCGATCGCCTGGCACGACGACACACAAAGCGTTGAGATCGACACCGGCTCCGAAGCTGGTGGTCTCGTCTACGAGGTCAGGCTCCCGACCGCTGTCTGGCGAGCGTTGGAGGAGGATCGGCCCGAAGCGCTGAATCTGTTCACGCACTACCACGTCCCGGACCGAGCTCCCGTGCCCGTGCTGATCGGCTTTCTTCGTCAGCCCGAGCGCGACTTCTTCCGCAAACTGATCGGTGTGCCGCAGATGGGCGTCGCCAAGGCGCAGCAGGCGCTGGCTGCTTCGATCTCGACCATCGCGCAGGCCATTGAGGCGGAGGATCGGCGGACGTTGACCCAGCTGCCGGGCATTGGCGCCCGACAGGCCGACCGCATCATTGCCGACCTCAAAGGTAAGGTGGTTGAGGAGGCGTTGCTCGTCGACGAACGGTTTGACGCCAAAGCGCAACGACCGGTCCGACCTGGCGACGAGGTCGCCGCTGACGCACAGGAAGCGCTCATCGGTCTCGGCTACACGAGACGAGATGCCGACCGCTGGATTGCGGCAGTGCTCAGCGCTCCCGATCTGCCTCCGCCGCAGAACACAGCGGATCTGCTCCGCGCAGTGCTCGAACATATCGGCACCAATCCCTAGTTCGAGGAAATCTCGGTAGGCTCTGGCCCATGACCACGATCTCTGCACCCGTGCGCAACTCGAAGCTGTTTGAGCTGAGCGCCGACTACCAACCGACCGGCGATCAGCCGTACGCCATCGAGCAACTGGTCGAAGGACTCCAGGACGGTCATCGCGCTCAGACTCTGCTCGGTGTTACCGGATCGGGCAAAACGTTCACGATGGCGAATGTCGTCGCCCAGGTGAACCGTCCCACCCTCGTCCTGGCTCACAACAAGACATTGGCTGCGCAACTCTGCACCGAGTTCCGCGACTTCTTCCCCAACAACGCCGTCGAGTACTTCGTTTCCTACTACGACTACTACCAGCCCGAGGCCTACATCCCGCGCTCCGATACCTACATCGCCAAGGAATCCGACATCAACGACGAGATCGACAAGCTGCGCCATGCGGCGACCCGCGCGCTGTTCGAGCGACGCGACGTGCTGATCGTCGCCTCCGTCTCCTGCATCTACGGCCTTGGCGAGCCAGAGGATTATCAAGGCATGGTGCTGAGTCTTGAGCTGGGCAAGTCCTACTCGCGCAACCTGATCCTGCGCCGACTCGTCGACCAGCAGTATGAGCGAGACGAGTTGACGCTCACGCGCGGCAAGTTCCGCATTCGCGGCGACACCCTGACGATCCATCCTTCGTACGAAGACCTTGCCATTCGTGTCCAATTCTGGGACGACGAGGTTGAGCGGATCGTTGAGCTCGACCCACTGACCGGTGAAATCCTGGCCGAGCGCGACCGCGTCGACATCTATCCCGCCAAACACTTCGTCACGACCGACGAGCGGATGGCCGCCGCTGTTACCGATATCGAGTCGGAGCTGCAGCAACGACTCGAAGAGCTACGACGCGATGACCAGATCCTCGAGGCGGCGCGGCTCGAAGAACGTACGCGCTACGACCTCGAAACACTACGGGAGACCGGCTACTGCCCGGGTATCGAAAACTACTCCCGACATCTCGCTCGTCGCGCCGCCGGTTCGACACCATGGACGCTGCTCGACTACTTCCCTGAGGACTGGTTGCTCTTCATAGATGAATCTCACCAGACCATCCCACAGGTGCGCGGGATGTACGGCGGCGATACCTCGCGTAAACAGACTCTGGTTGATTTCGGTTTCCGCTTGCCTTCCGCGATCGACAACCGCCCGCTCAACATCGACGAATTCGAGCGCCACATCAACCAGGTGATTTTCGTCTCGGCCACGCCCGCCGACTACGAACGCCATCACTCCGATCAGATCGTGGAACAGCTGATTCGTCCCACCGGCCTGCTCGATCCTGAAGTGGAAGTTCGACCCACCGACGGCCAGATTGATGACCTGGTCAGCGAAATCAAGACTCGCGCCGATCGCGGCGAACGCACGCTGGTCACCACATTGACCAAGAAAATGGCCGAAGATCTCGCCGACTACCTCCGCGAGGTTGGCATCCGAACCTACTACCTGCACTCCGAGCAGGACGCGTTTCAGCGAGTCGAAGTACTCCGCGACCTGCGACTCGGCGTCTTCGACTGCTTGGTCGGCATCAACCTCTTGCGCGAGGGCCTCGACCTGCCTGAGGTCTCACTCGTCGCTGTGCTCGACGCCGACAAGGAAGGTTATCTACGTAACGAGAGTTCGATGGTGCAGACAATCGGTCGCGCTGCCCGACACGTGAACTCGCACGCCATCCTGTACGCGGACCGCACTACCGACTCCATGCGCCGAGCGATCGAGGAAACGCATCGTCGGCGCACGGCGCAGCACGAATACAACATCCAGCACGGCATCACACCGGTTGGTATCACCAAGGAGATTCGCGACATCGCCACCGACGTGGCCAACCAGGTCCGTGACGAGTTCGAACAGCGAATGGTGGCCGAGGATGCCGCGCCCTATGACTCCGGGCTCGGCGCCACCATTCCGGCGGACATGACGCCCGACCAGGCCGCGCGCATGATTTCCGAGCTGGAATCACGGATGAAGCAAGCGGCGCGCGACCTGGAATTCGAAAAGGCGGCCGCCTTGCGTGACCAGATCGTCGAACTGCGCCGCGACCAGGCCGCACTGGGCGACGACCTCCAGCATTGGAGCGATCAAGCCTACGGTCGAAGACGACGGCCACTCAAGCGCAAAGAGCCAGTGTCACGCCAGCGTTAACGACAGAATCTCACTACCGCCTGTTATCGCCAGCCTATCCACAGCTTGGTACCGTCTATCTGACGCCCCTGCGCATGCGCTGTTATGATCTTGCGCGCCTGCCGTGGCGGGCGCTGTGAGAGTGTGATCTGGTGGCTGACGATCCTGAACCTGAACACTGGCGACGCTCGAACGTCGATGCGCCGCCGTCCTGGTTGGGTGGACGTCCCCGAGGCGATGAGGCGCGCGCCTGCGCCTTCTGCGGCGAGGTCGCGCCCCCCGCGTCCTCGTTCTGCCCGAACTGCGGTCGCGCGCTCACCGCGTCTCTATTACCTCAGCAGGGTGAAGCGGCGACCGTGCTCTTCACTGATATCGAAGACTCCACGCATCTGACTGAGCGACTCGGTGATCGGCGCTGGGAGTCGATCATCGACGAGCACAACGATATTGTCCGCGAAGAATTGCATCATCACGCCGGATTTGAGGTCAAACTGACCGGCGACGGTTTCCTGATCGTCTTCGCTGACGGTGTGCAAGCCTTGCGCTGCGCCGCGCGTATTCAGGCGCAGGTCACTGCGCAGGCCGACCGACGTGGCGCCGATTGGCCTGTCCGCGTTCGCATGGGCGTGCACCGCGGCGATGTCATCCTTCGGCCCGGCGGGGACATCCTCGGGCGCACCGTCAACATGGCGGCGCGAATCATGGCCAAGAGCCGCGGTGGCACCATCGTGGTGTCACAGGCGTTGAGAGAGCATGTCCGTCGTCAGATTGGTCAGGCGTTCTGGGCCGACATGGGAGCTCGACGAATCCGAGGGCTGAATCGGCGGGAGCGGCTGTTCCTCTTCAAGTGGCCCGAATATCTACGCCACGAAGCCAGCCTGAAGCAGCCTGGTCTGGATCACACGATCTTCCTGCCCCCTGACACAGTCGACTCGTTCGATCCCACCGCGATCGAAGCGGAAACAGCCGCAGTCGAGCGCTAGTCTCGCTGTTCGACACGAACGAGCACGCGCCTCGATTTGTTGCCATCGGATAGCTCGATCACGCCGGTCTGCGCCAACTGCTCAATCAGTCGCTCGGCCCTGGGCCGCCCCACCCGCATGCGTCGCTGCAAGAGCGAGGCGGAAACACGCTCATATTCCCTCGCCAATTCCGTCGCCTCGCCGAGCCGAGTGTCCAACTCGGGTGTAGGCGCTGAGACTGACTCAACCACGATGTCAGCCACTCCATCGGCCCCCTCCGCATCCAGCGCGGTTTCCAGGGTGGATGTCAGCGTACGCAGGTCGGCTTGAGCCGCTCGAGCCTCGATCTCGGTCGCTGCTGCTGGCGATTCCTCGGACAATGCCTCGAGCGCGTCGTCGAGTGAGCTTCGCTCGGATTCGGCTTGGTTGGGCGCTGTCCAGGACTCCAGCAGCCGCTCAATCTCGGCGTCCGATACATATGCCCCCTGGACACGTCGTGGCTGAATGGTGTCCGGTGACATAAAGAGCATGTCTCCGCGCCCCATGAGCTTCTCCGCGCCGGCCCGATCCATGATCACGCGCGCATCGGTCTGCGAGGTCGTGGCAAACGCGATCCGCGTCGGGAAGTTCGCCTTGATCAGTCCCGTTACCACATCGACGGACGGACGTTGTGTCGCCACGACCAGATGAATGCCCACTGCCCGGGCAAGCTGGGCCAGTCGCACGAGCTGACTTTCGACCTCTACGGCAGCGGCCATCATCATGTCCGCCAGCTCGTCGAGCACCACCACCCAGTACGGCATCGGCTTGTCGATCGAGGGCAGCGAGTTGTAAGCGACGATGTTGCGCGCCTTGAACTCCTCCAACCGGCGATATCGACGATCCATCTCCGCGACGACGACCCCCAGCACCGACACGACCTCGTCAGGTTCCGTCACCACGTGCGAAAACGCGAGATGCGGCGCGGAGCCGTAGTTGGTCAGCTCGACTCGCTTGGGGTCAACCAGGATCAGACGCACTTCCGCAGGTGATTTCTGCATCAGCAGCGACGAGATAATCGTGTTGATGCAGACCGACTTGCCCGAGCCAGTGGCGCCGGCGATCAACACGTGCGGCATCCGCGTCAGATCGGCGATCACCGGGTTGCCCCTGACGTCTCGTCCCAGAGCAATCGGCAAGCCGCCTTTCGCCGCCAGCTGAGTGAACTCCTCCGACTCAATCAGTCCTCGTAGCGCCACTATTCGTGTCTCGGCGTTGGGAACTTCGACGCCGATGATCGGCTGACCCGGTACCGGGGCCTCGATCCGAATCGAAGGCGCCGCGAGCGCGAGCGCAAGATCGTCGGCCAGACGGGTAATCCGGCTCACTCGCACGCGAGTCCGCGATACCTCCTCGGCGCGCATCAACGGACGTCCCTGTTCGTCAAGCGCTACCGCACCCGATGAATCCTTGACCGGAGTCTGCCGCGTTTTCACTTCCCAGCCGGGTTGCACACCGAACTGCGTGACCGTCGGTCCCTCGTTGATCTGCGTGACCGTCGCGTCGACGCCGAACGAAGCCAGCGTGTCGACAATGATCTGCGCCTGATCCTCCGCGTCCGAC
>RKRS01000109.1 GCA_007571275.1 Dehalococcoidia bacterium | reverse complement strand
GCCCCCAGCGCGACGCCACGCTCCAGTTCCTCCATCAGCAGGTCGGTTTCGCCCCATGTGCCGATGTCGCAGCAGAGGAATGTGCGGATACGCGGATCGGCCTGTTGCCGCTCCAGCGTCCAGCTGTTGAAGTCGCGCACACGCTGGCGCAGCATGGCGTTCAGTGCCTCGTCCGACGCCCGCGGTCGACGCTCACGTTGTTGCTCGAACATCTCCGGCACGACCATGTAGTTCAGGCCGACAATCGCCTCGACGTCATTACGGGTCATGTACTCCCCGCACGCTTCTCCGTTCGCCCAACGCCAGGAGAGTGGTAAGCCTTGTCGGGGGAAGACAATCGCCTCCTGTTGCGGGGTGCGACAGAGGTGGACGTGGACATCGATGACGGTCGGCATGGGTCTGGCTCACTGATGGTGGTTGTTGGTGGGTTCCTGCTTGCGCAGGAATGACGAGATTGGGGGTAATGACAGTGTTGGGAGCAATGACGAAATTGGTGGTGGTGACGACGATGTGGGTTGCTTGGGTAGCTGCGCGGCGAGGAACTCGGCGTAGTGCAGCGTTTCATGTTCGGAGCCTCGCGCGACCGCGCCGGCGCGGAGATGAATCACGCAACCCGGGTTGTTGGTGATGAGTGTGTCGCAACCACTGTCGGCGATGCAGTTGAGTTTGCGGTCGAGGATGCCCTCGCCGACTTCGGGCGCGGCCAGCGACGTGAGTCCGCCGAAACCACAGCAGACCTCAGGCTCTGCCAGGGGCAGCGCGTGCTCGCCGGTGAGCCGTTCGACCAGTTGGTCGATACGGGCTGAGTCATCGCCGCGATTGGATGACTGGCAGAATCGGTGCGCGGTCCAGGAGTCTGAGCCAGCCTTGATTAAACACCCGCTCGGCAGATGACCAGGCCCGTCGAGCCACTCGGCGAGGTCGTGCACCCGGTCACTGATCGCAGCCGCGCGGTCGCGCCATTGCGGCTCGTCCGCGAACAGTTGTGGCCAATGCGCGCGCATGGAGATCACGCAGCTGGGCGCTGGCGTGACGACGCTCCGAGTATTGCCTTCGAGCGCCTCAATGGTCTGCCGCGCCATCGTTCGGGCGGTATCCCAGTCACCAGCGTCGAACGCGGGTAGGCCGCAGCAGTGTTGGGCCTCAGGCAGGTTGACCGTGGCCCCGCCGGCCTCAATCAGTCGTGCGGCGGCGTCGACCGTGGACGGGAGCAAGCGATCAGCGAGGCACTGCGCGAAGAGATCAACGGCTTGGCCGTTGGCTGGCGCCGGGGCGATAGTGGGCTGTGAGGATCGGGCGCGAATCAGTGTCTGGCCGCTGCGTAGCGGTAGGGTGGGGACGGCTCGCCAACGCAGGCGTTTGGGCAGCGGCAGTCTGAGGTGGTCACGTCGCGCCAGGCCGACCAGCCTGGCCATGCCTGAGGCCAATGCGCCCATGCCCATCAATGCGTTGAAGACCCGTGGTCTCGCCCAGAGCCGCAGCGCCGCTCGCTCCCAGAGCGGCGCATGTCCCGACTCATGGACGCGGCGGCGAATATCGAGGATCTGCGCTGGCAGTGGAATCGCGACCGGGCACACGGTCTCACAGGCGCCGCAGGAAACGCACAAGCCCTGTGGCCCCGCGGCGTCGGCGACTGAGTGATGGAATGTGGTGTTGACCAGTCCAATCGCGCCGGTGTAGATATGTCCAAAGGTGTGCCCGCCGACGACCTGATAAGGCGGACAGACGTTGGCGCAGGCGCCACAGCGGATGCAGCGCAGCGCGTCGCTGATCGGTTCGTGGTCACGCATCGCGCGGCGGCCGTTGTCGAGCAGGATGATGTGCATCTCTTTGCCCGGCTGCGCGCCAGTGATGCAGGTGGTGTAGGTGCTCAGCGTCTGCGCCGTGGCCGAACGCGGCAGGAGCTGTAGCTGGCGCTCGGCGTCGGCCCAGGTCGGGATCAGCTTCTCGATGCCGGCGGTGACGAAGTGTACGTCAGGCAGCGACGTGGCCAGTCGCATGTTGCCTTCGTTGGTCACGACCATGACGCTACCGGTCTCGGCGATGAGCGCGTTCGCCCCCGTCAGGCCGGCGCCGGCCGAGAGGTAATGCCCGCGCAGACCTTCGCGCGCGCTGGCGACCATGGCCGGGATGTCATCAGGGTCGAACTCGCGCTCTAATTCCTGTCCGAGAATTTCGGCGACATACTGACGCTTCTGATGGATCGCGGGCATGACCAGGTGCGAGGGTCGTTCGCGGGCGAGTTGAAGCAACCACTCGCCCAGATCGGTCTCGATGGCGGCGATACCGCGCTGCTCGAGCTCGTGATTGAGTTCAATCTCTTCCGAGACCATTGACTTGCTCTTGACGACGACCTCGATGCCGCGTGAGCGACATACCTCAGCGATGTAGTCGACCGCCTGGTCCGCAGTCGCGAGTTCAATGACGCGCGCGCCGGCGGCTTCAGCGTTGGCTCGGAACTCAGCGATGTACTCGTCCATCCGTTCCAGCGTGTGATCCTTGACGGCTGCGAAGTTGCGACGTAGCTCGTCGAAGGACTGTTCGCTGCGCTGTTCCAGACGGCGGACCTGGGCGTCACGACTCTCGCGCCAGGAGCGCTGAAACGCGAGCAGGCGGGGGCGCAGATCGGGATCATTGACCGAGCGTCGGTAGCGCACCCTGAACGGGGCGGTCGAGGCGCTCATGCGAGAACCGCCACGCTCAGTCGGCTCGGCCCCTGGACGCCGATGGTGAGTGAGCGCTCGATGTCGGCGGTGCGCGATGGGCCGGTGACGAAGGTCGCGTAGGCGGCCGCTCGCGGTTGTCGCGCGAGCCAGCGGAAGCCATCGGCCAGTTCGTCGACGATGTCCTGTTCCGTCACCGCGACGATCAGGTGGTGGGTGAGCAGCGAGACCGCCCGGTCGATGGGCGCAGGTTCGATCAGCAGCACCGAACCGGTTTCAGCGACGGCAAGCGCGGCCTCTGTGATACCAACCGCGCGGTCGGCGATCGAACGCAACGGGTCGTTAACGTCTGGAAGCGCGCCGCGCTGTAACTGTTCATACGCAGCTGGCGAGACGACGGGCGCTTCGTCGCTGAGTGATACTGCGTACCGCCAGACGTCCTCCCACGATGTGCACGGAAACAGTTCGCCTTGCGCGGCGGCCAGGCCTTCGGCGAACAGGGCGGTGCGGTCGCTGAGCGCCATCATGCACCGAGTCTAGCAGTTGCCGACTGATCAGGCGCAAGCTGTATGCTCGGCATGGATCAACACTACGATGAGTGGAGACGGAGCGCCGGCGATGATTGAACTCACGGAGTCTCAGCGACTCATTCAACAAACCGTACGTGACTTTGCACGCAGCGAGATTGATCCGATCGCGGATGATATTGATCGAACGGATCAATTTCCCAGCCATCTCTGGCCGATGCTGGGCGATCTCGGTCTGTTGGGTGTGACCATTGGCGAACAGTATGGTGGTTCCCAGGCCGGATTGTTGGCGGGAGTGATTGCTACTGAAGAGATCGCCCGGGCCAGCGCGTCGATTGCATTGTCCTACGGAGCGCATGCGAATCTGTGCGCTAACAACATTGCGACTAATGGTAGTGAAGCGCAGAAAGAACAGTATCTTCCTGGCCTGTGCGAAGGTTCTGCGATCGGCGCACTGGCGTTAACTGAGCCTGAGGCAGGTTCCGACGCGATGGGCATTCGTACGACCGCGGTGCGCGATGGCGATAGCTATCGTCTGAATGGCGGCAAGATGTTCATTACCAATGGATCCGTTGCCGACACGCTGGTGCTCTACGCGAAAACGGACACGGAAGCAGGCTCGCGTGGCGTGACGGCGTTCATTGTGGAGTCAGCGTTCGAAGGCTTCAGCGTCGGGCAGGTGCTGGACAAGGTCGGACATCGAGGTTCGCCGACGGCCGAGTTGATTCTTGAGGATTGCATCGTGCCCGCCGCCAACGTCCTACGCGGCGAAGGCGCAGGGGCGGGCGTGATGATGCAGGGGCTGGCGGTTGAGCGGGCGTTCCTGGCCGGCGAGCCGCTCGGCATTGCCCAGGCGGCGCTGGACGAGGCCGTCGAGTATGCCCGCAATCGTCGCCAGTTTGGACAGCGGATCGGCGATTTCCAGCTGATCCAGGCGATGCTCGCGGATATGTACACCGAACTCGAGGCGGCGCGCTGGTTGGTCTATCGGACGGCGCACGTGGTTGAAGAGGCGTCGGCGCAAGGCATCCGTAGCAACAAGGAGGCCGCCGCCGCGATCCTCTACTCAGCCGAGATGTCCAGTCGCGTCGCGGATAAGGCGGTGCAAATCCACGGC
Source organism: Dehalococcoidia bacterium (assembly GCA_007571275.1). Classification (GTDB taxonomy): domain Bacteria; phylum Chloroflexota; class Dehalococcoidia; order Bin125; family Bin125; genus Bin125. The sequence goes on along the minus strand of RKRS01000109.1, from coordinate 1,224 downwards.
GGCTACGGCTACATGAGCGAGAGTCGTGTCGCCCGCTACGTACGAGATGCGAAACTGCTGGAGATCGGCGCCGGGACATCAGAGATTCGGCGAATGCTGATCGGTCGGGAGCTGGTCGGCCCGTAGTGAGTTCGGTTTGGCGCTCAAGGGGTGCTGTGATATGATCAATGTACGGATCAGTCACTGCGTAGCGGCCGCTGATCCGTTTCTTTGTTTAGCGGCGGGGTAAGACGATCAGGCCTCGATCGACAGTGTTGCCAAGCATTTTCCTGGAGACAATCTCCCAATCTTCCCGATCTCGTTTGCCCAGTATGTGCCGACCGATCGGAGTGACGACGAGGTCGGCCAGCTCGAGTCCGGCCGCGATGTCGTGCTTGGGTCGAATCTCGAGCGACTGAATGCGTCGCCCAATTCTGTCGGCCTCCAGATCTGACGTCCCGTTCTGCCGAATGTCCACCCAGTGCGAGCGAAGCGCGTCATCCAGTTGTGAGCGGCGTGCTTCTGCAACAATTCGACCGACTTGACGGCGTGAATCCATCTCCATTACGAATCGCTCGATCAGTACTTCAAGGCAGTAGTGGTAAGGATCGCGAGCCGTGACCCCGTACTGCGCCAGCAGGCGCTTCTTTTCGATGACGCAGGTGATCACCTGATAATCCAGCTCGGACATAATGTGATTGAGGTTCTCGTAGAACGCACTTCGGATCACAGGATCCTTGAGCCGCTCGAAGGGGCCGCGGTTTCTGGTGATATCACTCGTGTGCATGGGAAAGTTTAATCGCCCGAATATTCTGTTTTTCAGATTGCCTAACGCTTGGCGTGCTATGGTGTTAGCATAACGTTCCTCGATGACGACGCCACCAAGAACGAATAATGGATATTCAGAGTTGATCTTCTGTAGATTGTGATCGCCAGATTCATCCAGGTAAAGTATTGGCACAAGCGTTGCCCTTCTGTTGTCAGATAACCGACATAAGTATGTGAGCAATCATACTGGACTGGTTAAAGCATAGTAAGGCTGCGAGCTAAGAACTGTGGATAACTTCTTGTCCGAGCAGGATGCGGCGGCCCTGTTCGTAGGCGTCGAGCGCCCTTGTCTGTAGTCCCTCGATGCCTGCGCTGCCGATTGGGTGATCGACCAGGGCGTATTGGAAATCGGGCAGGCCGAGCGTCTTGGCGATCATGCGACCGGTCGGATCGAAGGGATGGGTGCAGAGCACCAGG
>RKRS01000170.1 GCA_007571275.1 Dehalococcoidia bacterium | reverse complement strand
ACACCGATCGGGTGGCGCGGATGGTCCCCTATCAGCTGAACATCTCGGTGGCTGAGGCGATTGCGCAGTCGCAGGAGATGCAGGCGGCCCAGCAGACCGATCCCACAGTGGCGGAGCTGCTGTCCTACGCGCAGCGACTGAATGGCGTCGTGCGTAACACTTCGACGCACGCCGCCGGGGTGGTGATCTCACAGGACCCGTTGGCCGAGAACGTCCCGCTACGGCGTCCAGTGAGCGAGTCGTCGGACGACAGCTGGATTCCGATGACCCAGTGGGGCATGGATGAAGTCGCGGCGGTCGGGCTGCTGAAAATGGACTTCCTGGGATTGACGAACCTGACGATCCTCGAGGCAGCGGTGGCGTTGTGCCAGGAGCACGAAGGCGTCGAGATCGACTACGTCAACCTGCCGGACGGTGATCGGCGGACGTTTGAGATGCTCTCCAAGGGCGATACGTTCGGCGTGTTTCAGCTGGAATCGGGCGGGATGCGCCGCGTTGTTGAAGACCTGAAACCCGCTTCAATCCGTGACCTGGCGGCGCTCCTGGCGCTGTACCGACCCGGTCCGATGGAACACATTCCACGCTTCATCGAGAGTCGGCACGGACGGGTGGCCGTGTCCTATCCGCATGAGGATCTCGGCGAGATTCTGGATGACACCTACGGCGTGATCGTCTATCAGGATCAGGTCCTGCACATTGCGCGCAAGTTCGCCGGTTACACGCTCGGTCAGGCCGACATCATGCGCAAGGCGATGGGCAAGAAGATCGCCTCGGTCATGGAGGGCGAGCGTGGCAATTTCCTCAACGGCGCCATCCAACGGGGATACACACAGTCTGACGCGCAAACGATTTTCGAGCTGATCGAGCCGTTCGCCGGTTATGCGTTCAACAAGGCGCACGCGGTCTCATATGCGGCGATTGCCTATCAGACCGCATGGTTCAAGGCGAACTATCCAGCGCCCTACATGGCGGCGGTATTGCGGGCGGCGGCGGGTAACGGCGATCGGGTGCGTGAGGCCGCGGCCGAATGCGGACGTCTCGGCATCCCCCTGCTCTTGCCCGATGTCAATCGTTCCGAGGCGTCGTTCACGTTGGAGAAGATGGCGGACGGTCGCAGCGCCATTCGCTTTGGTTTGGGGACCATCAAAAGCGTTGGCCGCACCGCGGTGGAGCCACTGATCGCCGAACGCAAGGTGAACGGCCCAATCCAGAATGCGAGTGATCTGGCGGAGCGGCTGGATGCAAAGTCGATGAATCGGCGAGCGCTCGAGTCGTTGGCCAAGTCCGGCGCCTTTGACGGCATCGCTTCACGAGGCGCCATCGTCGCCGCCGCCGAGGACATCCTCAAACGGGCGCGCCGAGCGCAGGAACTGCGCGACAGCGGACAGACCTCGATGTTCGATCTGTTCGGGATGGAAGTGGAGACTCCCACCCCCACCGTGACGCTTGAGGAGGGACTGGACGCCACGCACCACGAACAGTTGAACTGGGAACGGGAGCTGTTGGGCGCGTACGTGTCGGAGCATCCGTTGCAGGCGGCGACGCGGGCGCTGCAAGGCCGAGTGAACGCGCAGTTGTCGGAGTTGACCGAGGAACTGGCCGGCAACACACAGACAGTCGCGGGATTGATCAACAGCGTCAGGCAGCTGACGACGAAAAAGGGCGATCCATTCGCTGCCGTGATGCTGGAAGATCTCTCAGGCACGGCAGAGGTGACCGTCTGGCCGGATCAGTGGGCGGTGACGAAGCAGCTGTGGGAGCCGAACCAGATCGTGGTGGCGACCATCACCGTGCGGGCACGGATGGATCGGCTGACGCTGGCGGTGGAGTCGGCGGAGTCGTGGAATGAACAATTGGCGTCAGAGTCGGACCAGGTGGTAGAGAGCGTATCTGCGACGGGGCGGGAAACGAATCCGCTCTTGGCGCAATCAAGCGGTCCGTTGACCGTGCCATCGATCAGGCAGGCGCCTCCGCCGCCCTGGATGGAGAAGCCGCGTCAACCGCTGCCCGAAACCGCTCCGCTCGCCGCCGTCAGCCCGGCGACGCCGGCTGAACCGATCCCCATGGCCAGCCCGGAACCTGAGGCGAGGGCCACTGCGTCAGCCCTCTGGATCACGATTGAGGAGTCGGGCGACGCGGAGGCCGACGTGCTCTTGATGGATCAGCTCGAGAATGGACTCAAGGCGCTGAAGATGATGCACGTGGGGAATGACGAGATCTTCCTGCGGATTCGTTGCGGCGAGCGGGTTGAGCTGCTGGTCTGTTCCGATGAGTGGCGGCTGAAGGTTAACGAGCAGGTGGTGCAGATGGTCTCGGGGACGCTGGGCGCGCGAGGCAGCGTGACGATCGCCGAGCCGCCCGGTCAAATCACGCAGAGCGGGGATAGCGCGGCGGGGTTGTAGATGCAGGACGTGAGTTCTATCATGAACGTCAGTTCGTATGTAGCGATCTGTGTTGGGCCATTCGTCATGTATCGGTATGGTTGGTGGGTATATCCGCAGGATCGAGTGGAGCAATCAGATGAAGGTCGTGTTCTTCGAAGAGGTCGAGGGGACAGCGCTGGTCGGCGAGATCAAAGAAGTGAAAAACGGATTCGCGCGCAACTACCTGCTACCGCGTGGCCTGGCCGGTCCGACGACGCCGAACAACCTGCTGCGGGCCGAGCGTCTGGCCCGGGCCGATGCGATCCGTCAGGAGAAGCTGGACGGCGAGGCCAACCCGGTGGCGCTGGCGATTGCCGGAGCCGAGATGACGTTCCAGGCTCGAGTCGGCGAGCAGGGTCGGCTGTTCGGTTCGATTACCGCCCGCGATATCGCCGAGCGTCTGACGGAGATTGCTTCAGCCTCCGTGCCCGACGCAGTGATCGAGCATCGTCAGGTCCTGCTGCCACAGTCACTGCGGACGTTGGGCGCGGAAGAAGTTCGCGTACGACTGACCCGCAATGTCTCGGCCCAGGTGCGCGTGATCGTCGAGCCGGACGCGGACAGCGTCGACCTGAGCTTCGACGAAGTGATCGCCGAAGTAGACGAGGCAGAGGTGGACGTGACTGGCGACGAGGCTGTAGCGGTCGAAGCGTAGCGGCGGCTTGCGGCGCTGCTCTCCGATTGGAGAGCAGCCGTGGTCTCTAGCGATCCCACCTACGAGGATTTGGCCGATGAGCACGGCAGGAGTGACCGTGCCCGCCCGATCGGACGCGGTCTTCCTCAGGATCAGGCGGCCGAAGAGTCAGTGCTGGGCGCGATGCTGGCTGAGCCTGGCGTCTACGAGCGCCTGGCCGGGATGCTCGAACCCGATGATTTCATGGATCCCCGTCATCGCGCGATTTTCGCTGCGGTGCTCGCGGTGTTTGATCGCTATGAGGTGATCGACCAGATCACAGTCGCGGCGGAGCTATCGGCTCAGGGTCGGCTCCAGGAGGCAGGTGGCCAGGCCTACCTGAACCAGCTGATCTACGAATTGCCAGCGACGGTCGGGGCGGAGCATTACGCCAGGCTCGTGCAGCGGGCGGCGACCTACCGCGACATGATCCGGGCGGCTGGCGAGATTGGTCAGCTTGCCTACGAAGCCGACCCCAATGTGGGCGAGTCGCTGACCCGGGCGGTGGAGCTGCTGTACGGCATTCGCGGCGCGGATCGTCGGCAAGACTTCCGTCTACTGCAGGATTTGTTGGGCGACGTCCTGAGCGACGGCAGCGATGCGCAGTCCGGTGTTCAGGCGCCGACGCGCACAGGATTTCAGGACCTCGACGCATTGCTCAACGAAGGGATGCACGCCTCAGACCTGATCGTGCTGGCAGCCCGACCGTCGGTTGGCAAGTCGGCGCTCGCCCTGACGATCGCTCGCAATGCGGCCCTGGGGCAAAACCTCGCCGTCGCCATCTTCTCGCTCGAGATGTCAGCAGAGCAGGTGGCGTCGCGACTGGTCTCGGCAGAGTCAGGCGTTGAGCATGCGCGGCTGCGGGTGGGACGGCATACAGAGGAGCAGGAGAACCGGATCTCTCGCGCCATCGGGTTGCTGAGCCGAGCGGAGATCCACATCGACGACACCGCCGGTCAGTCCCTGGCCGAGATTCGCGCCAAGTCGCGCAACCTGCACACGAGATTGCAGGAACAGGCGCACCGACGTGGCAGCGATCAGCACGGTGGACTGGGTCTGATCATCGTTGACCACATCCAGCTGGTGCATGGCTGGTCGCGGGCGCCGGCCGACACCAATCGCGTCAATGAGATCTCGTTGATCTCGCGGACGCTGAAGGAGATTGCCCGCGAGTTACAGATTCCGATCCTGGCGTTGTCACAGCTCTCCCGGGCGGTCGAGCGGCGGCATCCGCCGGTGCCCCAGCTGTCCGACCTGCGCGAGAGCGGTTCGATTGAGCAGGACGCCGATGTGGTGGTGTTCATCTACCGCGAGGACATGTACGACCTGGATGAGTATCAGGACGATTTGGTGACTGACGCGTCACGCGGCGGACAGCATGAAGTCGCGCAGTTGTTGGTCGCCAAGCATCGGCATGGGGCGGTCGGTCGGGTCGATGTACGGTTCGTGCCAACCGTGGCGCGATTCGAGGATTTCTACGCTCAGCCCGAGCCGGAAGCGGATGAGTTCTGATGTCGTTCGAGGGATTTCCCTCTGGATCTCCGGTGACGCCGCTGCCGCAGGCGCTATTGCGAGATCTCGCGCCGACCATGTCGGATCCGGCTGAGTTGGTCGTCACGCTGTATGCGATTGAGGCGCTCGCGCGAGTCCGTCGCTATCCGAGACGGGTGTTGCTGCGCGACTTGCAAGAATGTCGGGCGCTGCTCGAGTCCCTGGCCGGCTTGTGCCCCGCGCGCGAGGTGGAACAAGCCTTCGCAGATGGACTGCATGCGGCCGTGGAGCGAGGCTCGCTGCTGATCGGGCGCTCGGCGCAGGCTGGAGTCTGGGCTGAGTGGTGTGCGCTGAATGACGCTGACGGTCGCCGTTCACTTGACTCGCCTGCCGTCGTGCCGGCGAGCGAAGCGAGTGCGGGACGGGTTGTTGGCGCCAGTGGCGCGCCAGCGATCTGGCAGAGCGCATTTGGCACGGCGATGCCACCGATTCTGATCGAAGAGGTGAAGGCGGCGGAATCTCGCTATGGGTCCGAGCGGTTGCGCGATGCATTCGTCGAGGCGGCGGCGCACAACGCGCGCAGCTGGCGCTATGTCCAGGCGATTCTCGAACGATGGGAAACGGAGGGACGCGATGCAGGAGATGCAACAGCTCGGGCCGCTGTTGGCGGGCTGGAGTCGTCGCGCTACCGACACCTCTTCCGAGAATGACGCTGACGAATCGCTGACTCGTGATCAGTCGCTCTGGACGGCAGACGGCTCGGTCGAATGCGAGATCTGCGGCGGCGCCGGCTATGTACGAGTGTCGAGACCGATTGGCGACCCGGATTTTGGTCGAGTACAGCCGTGCGAGTGTCAGCGAGCCGCACAGGAGGCATTGGCCGCTGCCCGACTGCAACGACTGAGCAACCTGGGTCCGCTGTCTCAGGCGCGATTGTCGGAGGAAGAAGCGGAACG
>RKRS01000212.1 GCA_007571275.1 Dehalococcoidia bacterium | reverse complement strand
CGACGCTGCGCGCAGGTTGGATTCATCACAAATCGTCGGATTGGCGTAGCGACCGTGCGGTACGTTGAATTGATTCTTACTATTGACGCGGTAGAGACCGTTGAAACAGGTTTTATTGAGAAAAATCAGATTCGCAGCGCCGCCCAGATCGCAACGTAGTTCCTTGGCTCGAATCGTATAGTAGTATTTGGCGCGATCTTCGGCAGCGCGATACTTTCGCTGATGTACCGATAACGCCCGAATCAATCGATCAACGTTGTCACGGACCTGCGTATATGCATTGATCAATTCTTTATTACTGTCCGAGAGCACGGCGCGCCTGAACCGCTCTTCCGCCTGGAGGGCAAAGAACAACGCGCCGCCGCCCAGAAACGGTTCGTAGTACGTATCGATCTGCGCAGGCGCGGCATCGAGCAGTTGCGGCAACAACGCCGTCTTCCCACCGGCCCACTTGAGGAATGGCCTAGCCATCTCAGCCGCCGTTTCTGACAGTCTCGATGGCCTGCGCAACCGCGCCATCGATCCGCTGAATCAGTAAATCGGCCCTGGACTGATACAGACTCCGAGTCCAGTCGATCCGCCAGCGCTGCTCGAGGCTGAGCTGTCGATCGCGGATGGCTTGCTCCACCTCGTCCTCATCCTCAATCGTGACTTCGCCATCAGGTCGGATTAGCGCATCCAGCAACAGGTCATGGAACTCCACGGTCTGGCCGTCGAAGTCGACGCGGTCAACCGTGTCGAGTCGATAGACGCGCAGTTCGCCGTTGGGCTTGTGCAACCGGTAAGCGCTATAAGGGCGATTGGGCCACCAGACGCCCCAGCTGGTATATCCACTGGCTCGGGGATAGCGGCTGGTCGCGCGCGGATCCTTGTCCGCCACCCAGCGTCCGACGATCACTTCCGGCGTGCAGAGCCAACGTTCGAGTGGGAACTCAAGGATGCGACCATCAAGCCTAACTTTGCGCTCGATCAGCTGCGCGGTCGGAGCGGGCGGCAGACTGGACAACACTGCAGGCTCGAGCATGTCAGCAGAGTACCGCGAGCGACACAATGGATCGGCAAGCGCCTCTCACCATCATTCGTGCCTATCTCTCCATCGTTCTTGGGAAATTTCCGTCATTCCTGCGAAAGCAAGAATCATCCGCGAGTGACGAATGACGTAATCGAGGATCTGCGGAGTCGCGCCCGTGCTACGCTTGCCTGCGGATCGCGGTGTTCTACTCATCACGGTCGACATGCTGATGCGCTCGCCGCTGCTGGATGAGCGCCCGAGTTGGAGTGCGCAAAGATGCCGGCAGTCGTGGCGATTGGTGGGCAGTGGGGTGATGAAGGAAAAGGTCGGGTCGTCGACCTCCTGGCCCGCCAGGCGTCGATCGTGGTGCGCTATTCAGCCGGCAACAACGCCGGACACACCATCGTCAACGCCAAAGGCAAATTCGCCCTACACCTCGTCCCGGCAGGCATCTTCTATCCCGACAAGACCGCCATCATCGGCAACGGACTGGTGATCGATCCGCAAGCGTTGATCGACGAGATCACCATGCTCGAAACGCGCGGCGTCAGCACCGACCGACTCAAGGTGTCTGACCGCGCCCACCTGGTCATGCCCTGGCATCCGATCATCGACCGGCAGGAAGAGACATTCCGCGGCAAGGCGGCCGTCGGGACAACTGGCAAGGGAGTGGGGCCAGCATTCTCGGACAAGGTCGCGCGTTGGGGCATCCGCATGTCCGAGTTGGCCGACGCCGAAGGATTCATGGCTCGCTTGCGGCTCGTGCTGGACTACAAGAACGAGATGCTCACCCGGCTGTACGGAGTAGAACCACTCGACTTCGACAGTGTCTACCAGACCTACCGCGAGTACTGGGCGCGGCTCGCGCCGTACGTCACCGACACCTCGCTGATCTGCCACGAGGCGTTACGGCGCGGCGAGCGCATCCTGCTGGAAGGCGCGCAGGGCTCGCTGCTCGACCTCGACGCCGGCACCTATGACTACGTCACATCCTCGGCGCCGACCTCGATGGCCGGCGGAGCCGCCGTCGGCGCAGGCATCGCGCCGCGCGACATCGACCGCGTGATCGGCGTCTACAAGGCCTACCAGACGCGCGTCGGCAACGGACCGATGCCCACCGAGCTACATGGCCGGGAAGGTGATCGCCTGCGTGACGCCGGACAGGAGTACGGCACCACGACCGGTCGCCCGCGTCGCTGCGGCTGGTTCGACTCAGTCGCCGGACGCTACACGATTCGCCTGAACGGCTGCCACAGCATTTCCCTGACCCGTCTGGACGTGCTCGACAAGTTCGAAATGCTCAAGGTCTGCGTGGCCTACAACATCAACGGACAACGGGTCGACGCATTTCCCAGCTCGCGCCTCGCGCTTGAGGCGGCTGAGCCGATTTACGAAGAGCTACCCGGTTGGGAAGCGGACACCAGCCACTGCCGACGCTTCGATGATCTACCCGGAAACGCGCAGCGCTACGTGCGGCGGATCGAGGAGCTGATCGGCGCGCCCGCCGCACTGGTCAGCGTTGGCCCTGAACGAGATCAGGCGATTATCGTTGATCCAATCCTGTAACACCCGGCTGAACCCCGGGCGCATGAGGTCAGAGCGCAGCGATGTCGGAAACGGTGATATCCATCCTCGTCATGTTGCACGTGATCGGCGTGGCCATCTGGCTGGGTGGACAGATCGTCACCGCCGCGTGTGTCATACCGGCCTTGCGCGCCGTCGGCGATCGTACGCTCTGGCTGAACGCCCTCGAAGGCTTCACCAAACGCTTCGGACGAGTGGGAATCGCAGCGATGGTCGTGATCGTGATCACCGGCGGCGCGATGGTCGACCCACGACTCGATCAGGCGGAAAACTTCGGCCCCGATATTTACGACGCGCGCTGGGGCTACATCTTTGTGATCAAGATGGCGCTCTGGGCCGTGATGATCGCGCTGATTGGCCTGCATCAGTTCGTCTTCGGACCGCGTCAGCTAGAGTTGGCTCGTGAGTCAGCCGCCGCCGATGAAGACACCCCAGAGCTGAAACGGGTTCGCCGCCTCACGATTGTCCTGTCGATCTCGGGATTGCTGATGACACTGCTCGTGGCCGGCGCTGGCGCCTTTCTGGGCAACCACAACTTCTCCATGTGGCCCGCCTGATGCGCGCAGCTGCCATCCCGAGCGTGCGGTTCGCAGCACTAGTTGGCCTGTTCAGTCTGCTCGGAGCGCTCGGCTTCCTCCTGACTCCTGCCCCGCTCGGCGCTCAGAGCGCTTCGCTCACCGCCAGAATTGCGACCTGGAAAACCGCCGACGGCACGATCGAACTCTGCATTGACCTGCGTGACGCTGCTGTTGGCGAGACGCGGCAGTGCCCGCAACATCGGCGACTCACCTTTGCCCAGACGCCCGAGAATCGCTGGCTACGTTCAGGTTCGCTCCACATCGCGCCCGAAGTCGCGCTCTGGGTCAGAGCGCGACGCGTCGGCAACCAGCTTGACTTCTCGCTGGGAGTCTCGATCGAAGGGCAGGCGCGTGGCATCCGCGGACGCTCCTGGAGCGCGGACTGGGATACCATCCCAGCCGATCGCTGGCGGCAAACGAGCGCGATCTCGCTGCAGCTGCCGGTCGCCCCGCACCCTGAACTGTGGGGCTCCGCCGCCGGGATCGCAGCTGGGGCCTGGCGGTTGGAAGTCGGTAAAGCGGCGCCTGAATTCAGGCTGCCCGAGCTGGGCGATGCAGATGATGCGCTGGTTTCTCTCTCGTCTGTCAGATCGGATAACGAAGGACTCACGTTGATCGTGTTCTGGGCGTCGTGGGCGCCCTTCGTGAGCCAAACGTTGTCGACGCTCAGCGATCTGGCGCAGTCCGAGGCCGATCTGTTGGTCATCGGCATCAACGTGTACGAAGTAACCGAGGGCGCAGGCGAGGCCTTTGTCCAGAAACACGAGGCGGGGCATCTGCATCTCGCCGACGTCGAGGGTTCAGTCGCGCGCCACTATCGTGTCGACGGACTCCCAGAGCTGTTCGTGTTGGATGCAGATGGCGTGTACCGGGGCGTGATTCGCGGAGCGGCGCCGCTCACCGAGATTTTGTCTGCCATCCACGCAGTGGAATTGGCTGAATAGACTTCGCCCCGCGGCGGTCGGATACTCTGCACAGGACATACGTAACCAACCTATGCACAACAGTGCCCATCACTGAGGAGTTTCATGATGCGTGAGTACGAGGACATCCTCTACGAAACCAAGGGTCGGCTGGCAATCGTCACGCTCAACCGCCCTGAGAAGATGAATGCGCTGAGCCACCGTCTGCGGGCAGAACTGTTCGACGCGCTCAAGGTGGCGGAAGCGGATGACGGCGTGCACGTCGTGATCATTCGCGGCGCCGGACGCACCTTCTCAGCTGGCTACGACATCACGCCGGTACCGAACCTCTCCGAGTCCGACTATCTCGACTACCGCTCCGGCCTGCCCTCGGTCGGCCCGATTCATCCCGGACAGGGACAGTGGCCGCAGCATTTGCTCTCTGGCTACTGGCAGATTTGGGAGCTGGCCAAGCCGGTCATCGCCCAGGTGCATGGCTATGCGCTCGCCGGCGGATCGGAGCTCGCCTCGATGTGCGACCTGATGTATGTCGCCGAAGATGCGATCATCGGTTACCCGCCAGTTCGCGCGATGACTACCGTTGACATCCTCTATCACCCCTGGCACATGGGCATGCGCAAGGCGCGCGAGCTTTGCTACACGGGCGATTCCGTGACTGGCCTGGAAGCGGTTGAGCTGGGTTGGGCCAACCGAGCATTCCCGGTCGATCGACTGGCTGAGGAAACTGAGCGCATGGGCGAACGGATCGCCAACATCGCCCCGGACATGGTGATGATGTCGAAGCGCGGCCTGAACCGCGCCTATGAAGTCATGGGCTTCCGCACCGCGCTGCAGGTGGGCGCCGACATCCAGGCGCTCTCGACTTTCCGCAAGTCGGCCGGGGAGTTCGGTCGGATCGCACAGGAAAAGGGACTCAAGGCGGCGCTCGACTGGCGCGACGGTCCGTTCCAGGATTACGGCGCAGCCAAGTCCCGGCCCGCCGCGCCCAAGAGCTAATCCTCACCACTATCCGATCAGATGGATCGAGGACGTGTTACCAGATGTGCGCACGACATCGGACGAATTCCACCTAGCGAGTAGCTGCGGTAGGATACGTCGGAGTCGCGTGCGACCGTGCAGGCGGCGCGATCCGGAGCAGTTCTGCAGCGAGATGAAGTAGAGATCTATGCCCAGTCGCACCGGGATACCGCAGTCCTTCGGAATCATCGTGGTCTTTGCCCTGCTGACTGCGGGGATCTTTGCGTTGGTCGGCTTCGCCGTCCACAAAGGGGCCGATCGCAACGTCGTTGAGGCAAAGGCCCTGTCCGAGGTCGCCAGCGCCGAGGGCTGGGAAACCGGACTGTTCTGCATCGAGGACGGCAAGGAAGATCACCCCTCGCTGTCGCTGACCGAGCGGCCGCCGGAAACCTGCGCCGAGGCAGAGCCGCTGCCAATCGAAATCATCGACGAAGAAGCCGTCCGCGCCGAGGCCAACCCAACCCGAGGCGC
>RKRS01000164.1 GCA_007571275.1 Dehalococcoidia bacterium | reverse complement strand
CTCTCCTCATAGACACGATGTTGAATCAGATTGAGAAAATCGTGATCAGGCGCTTCCTGCATCCGCTGCCAGACGCTCGGAAGCTCCGCTCGCAAGCGTTCGTACTCACCGCGTGCTTTAAGCACACCCTCGGCCTGCTCCTCTGCCTCTCCACTGATCACACGATCGCGCCTCAGAAAGGCCTGCAATTCTTCCGTCACCCGGTCTAGCGGATCAGCGATCAGGTTCAGCTCCGCAAACCGACGCGCCTCAGGCTTGCCCTTCTGCAGTGGGAGATAACACCACCAGATGAAGCCATCGCTCAGCACCGCGATATCGACACCTTCATGGAAGGCGTATTCCAGCATCTGGGCAACGTGGTCCTTGAGCGGCTTTCCTGGCGCTTTGGTCTCGATCAGGACAACAGGGCGCTGGGGCGCCAGCAACGCAATATCGATCCGCCGTTTCCGTTGAGCGCCAACGTCCAACTCAAGCATGACCGACTGAGGATCTGTGTCATCCCAGCCCAACTCGCGCAGAATGGGCAGGACGATTTGGATCTTCACCGATTCTTCGTTCGGCACGCTACCGGCAAGGCTGCGCACCTTCTCAAGACGTCCGCGTAAGCTCATGACCATTGCTTCCCACGCAGAGGATAGTCAAGCCGAACGTTTGGCTAGCACAAGTCTGCCGCAGGTTCTGATGGTCGCAGGTAGGCGATCACGAGTTGTAGCTCCGCGCGCGACAGGCGGTATGCAAGCCGCTCATGCAGCTCGGAGACGCTTGCCTCGGGACTGAGCGACAGTTGACGCTGCACTTCCTGCACCTGTTCGGGCGCGGGCAACGACGGACGCAGATCGATCTCAACGCCGCTCTTCCGCGCCATGACCAGATGCGACGCCACTGTCCCCGGCGACAGCATCCGACGCTCGGCGATCGCCAACATCGTGTGTCCCGCCTGATAGAGATCGAGCGAGGTTTGCCAGCTGGGTACCTGTTCGGCCTCATCCGCGATCCGCTGCGGCGACGCCGGCTGCTGGACGTCTGACGGTTGAATCCCCAGAATCAGCGCCAATTCATCCAGGTAGCGCCCGACGGCGAGCGCGCCAACGCCCTCAACCTGTGACAGCGCCTCAAGCGAGGGCGGCGTCTGTTCGGCAATCTGACGCATCGCAGCGAACGAAAGCAGATCGGATGGGGCGCAGTGCTCGTTCCTGCTGGTCAGCGTTCGCCATTCGGAGAGGGCATTGAATCGCTGTTGCCACAACTCGGGCGGTGGAGCGCTGGCCTGCTCGGTCGCCTGATCAAGCAATGGCATCTCTGGAGAGCTCACGGGCTCAGAGAGCTTGTCAGACTGGTCAGAGGAGAACTCGGCAATCACTCGCAACAACGCCTCTCCATATTTCGCGACCTTCTTCGCTCCGAATCCTTTGATCGCCAACAGTTCGCGCTCACTGCCGGGCTGCTGTCTGGCCAGTTCCGCAAGCTCCCGATTCCCGGCCACCAGAAACGCCGCAATCCCTGCCTCCCGAGCCAGACGATGCCGCTCCTCACGCAGGGCGTCGTACAGCTGATCCTCACGTTCATCGAGCGGCCGCGGTTCGCTTGACGCAGGCGTCTCCGGCGAAGCTGGCGGCGCGGCGGGAGCAACAATGCGACGCGACGTATCCTCCTCCGGCTCGCCGGCGCAGCGGTCACAGTGCCCGCACTGCGCAGCGGACGGACGCTCGCCGAAGTACTGCAACATCCGCGACCAGCGACACGCTGACTGCTCGCAGAAGTCCATCATCGTCCGCAGCCGATTGGTCCGTTGTTCCCGCTCCGACTCGTCGGACAGCTGGTTGATGAAGTGCATCCGCTGATGCCAGACGCCCTTCGTATAGAACATCAGACATTCCGCTGGCTGGCCGTCGCGTCCGGCGCGACCGATCTCTTGGTAGTAGGACTCAATCGACGGCGGCATATCGAGGTGCGCCACCAGGCGAATGTCCGGCTTGTCGATGCCCATTCCGAACGCGATCGTGGCGCAGATCACCGGCGTCTCGCCGCTGAGGAAGCGCTCCTGCGCCGCATGACGCTCGTGTCCCGCCATCGCGCCGTGGTAGTGCTCCGCCCGAATGCCGTTCTCGCGCAGACGCGCGGCCGTTTGTTCAGTGCTCTTGCGTGAGTGGCTGTAGACAATCGCCGCTTTGCCCGGCATCCGACGCAGACGCGCGATCAGCCGATCCATCGCCTTCTGCTTCCTGACAATCCGTAGCGTCAGATTGTCGCGCATGAAACTGGTGAGAAACGTCCGCATCCGCGGACGGTCCAGCTGATCGATGATGTCGCGCTGTACCTGCGGCGTCGCCGTCGCCGTGCAGGCGACGGTCGGCACATCGACAAACCGCTCCGTCAGCTGCCGCAACTTGCGATAATCGGTGCGAAATTCGTGTCCCCACTCAGAGATGCAGTGCGCCTCATCAATCGCGATCAGGCTGGGCTGGCGGCGCTCCAGCAGATCACGAAATCGATCCGTGTTGAGCCGCTCCGGCGCGACATACAGCAGTCGCACCGAGCCATCGGCTACCAACCGCTCGGTCTGGGCGGTTTCCATTGGGGAAAGCGTGCTGTTGAGATATTGCGCGCTCGCGCCAGCGCGTTGCAGCGCCTGTACCTGGTCATGCATCAGCGCGATCAGCGGCGAGACGACCACCGTCAGTCCGTCGGACAGCATCGCTGGCAACTGGTAACAGAGCGACTTGCCGCCGCCAGTCGGCATCAGGACGAGAGCGTCGCCGCCGGCCAGGACGTGCTCGATCGTCTCACGCTGCTGCGGTCGAAAACTGCCGTATCCATAGAACGTACGCAACGCGCCGAGCAGCGAATCGGACTCAGGTGTCGGTGCGTCGCGCACGGCAGCCCCATATAGCGGATTGTATGGGGAAGCTACTGCCAGCCTGACGCCAGCTGGTAAATCGCTGCGGCAGATTCGCTAGTCAAAGTAAATCTCCAGCTCGGATTCGCGATACCCAAAAAGCTTTAGCAATCGATGACACTGCTGGACTATGTCGCGGGAGTTGAATTTGGTTTCGATGTAGTAATCCGACCCGACAATCCGTCTGGGGGCGTCCAGGTCCTGCGGATCCTGTGAATAGTATTTCCGGGTATTGCCGCGTATCTGCGTCACGCGATCGAATTCGTTCGCATGCCGCTGGTAGACCATTTCCGCGACCCTGCCAGCAAGCGCTGCGTACGTGGCCGCCTTTCGCTCTTCGCCAAAGAGCGAAAAGCCCGTTACCGGTGGTAACGCCCCCCACCAGCCCGAACGATAGGTACGCCGTGGCGGCGTCTTGGTTCGGCTCCCCTGGACATTGATTCCACTGCCAACACGTGGCGTCGGTTCGCGGACGACCGTCGTTTGGCTCATGTTGGACGCGGTCGCTTCAGCCACGGCTGACGGTTCGCGCGCGCCGGAACGGAATGGCGCGGCGGGCGTGGTTGCCGGTTGGATGCGCACACTGAGCTCGAGCCGCCGCAACAGATCGACCACATCCTCGTTGTGTGGCCTCGCGCCGCTTGCGCGTTCGACATGATCTTGCAGCAATTCGACCAGCATCTCATCGGCGCTGCCAACGAGCGCGTTCAACGCCTGGGGCACATGCTCGGCCAAGAGCGCCGCGACGCGGTCGGCCAGCGCACTTTCCGCAGCCGGGACAGCGCGTTGGTTGAGCCACTGAGCAGGCTCCAGATAGTTGGAGAGGGTGTTAGCCAGCTCGTCCAGCGGGTCGCTGTGCAGATCGAAATCGGCGAACCGCATCTGCGCCACGTCCCGGTCTCTACGAGCCAGATAGCACTGCCAGCGGTTTGGGGACGTCACGATCACAAACGGCGCCTGATCGATCACTGCCGCCTTGAACGCCAGTTCGGCGATGCCTTCGAATTCGGACTCATCGCGGCAAAGCGCGACGTGAACCACATGGTCCCAACCACGGCGTATCACGATGTCGACCAGGGAGCTGAACGTCTCGCTCTGCACCGTGTAGTCGAAATCGACCTGATCTGGATCACTGTCGTCCCAGCCGAGCTCACGCAGGATGGGGATCACGATCTGATGTCGCACCTGACCCGAGTTCATCTCGGTTGCGGTGCGAGCTCGAATTTGTGTGAGGAGTTCGCGGAGGGACATATGCGTTATTCCCTCGCCGGCCTGTCGTTGGACGCAGGAGCGCCGACCAGATAGGACTGGGCGCGACCCATACGCTCGTCGCCGGTGGCGTCGCTGGGTTGTTGGCCCCAGCTGGGACCGTCCGCCCAGAATCCCTCGGGAATGATGAACCCGCGCATCATCAGCAAGGGGGCGTCCCCGACCTCCGCGATCCGCTGACCGATCTGTAACAACGCCCGACCGAGCGCTGTCTCGGTGAAGATCCATGAGTGCATGTCATGCTGCGACGGCGCGCCCGAGCCAGGCCGTGAGGTCACCGCCTCCTGATAGAACGCGCGCAGATCCTCGACCACGTGCCGCAAGAGGATGGGCATCGGGTGGTTCCATTGTGGGCCGGCAGCGACGGCGGGCGCATCCCAGAAGCTCGCGTCTTCGGCGCAGGCCGCCACGAACGACACCACGGCGTCGATCTGTTCAGGCGTCGCGCCGCTGATGCCAACCGTCGTCCGACCCCGCCGGCGGCGCGTTTCCTCGTACCACGGGGTGAGCAGATCGACCTCAGTCCGCAACGCCGCTTCGAGGTCACTGATATTGGGCTCGGGCAGCGAGACGGAACAGGCCCAGACGCCGTCGCCGTTCCCATCCGGTGCTTCGCGCGGGTAGTCCGCAATCGTCGGTTCGGTCGCCGTCTCCAACAGACGCAGCGCGCTGCGCAGGACGTCGGTCTGGAACTCGGGATCATCGGCGATGCCGAGCGGGCGGCCAAGCGGGAACGGCGCCCAGAGCGCTCGCGGCGGCCTGACTATCTCCGTGTGCTCACGAATCAGGCTGATGCCCGTCGTGGCGATGCCTTCCTGCTGGAGAAAGTGCGAGAGGGTACCGACGGTACCCGTACAGGCCGGTCAAACGGGTGTCAGCATCGCGCAATCGACGCCGGAGTCGCGCATCCGCTGCGCCATATCACGCGCGGCGTCCCTGAGCCTGGATGGGTTCGGATTCGCGCCGAGCACTGAATAATGCCACTCGGAGACCGCGCCAACCTCTCCCGCTTCAACCAGCTCGCGCATCCGATCCAGCGGCAAGACCACATTCACGTCGCGCTGATAGTGGGTGCGATCAAAGTTCACGCTGACGTGAGTCTGCACCAGATCGGCAGGATCGGTGTCATTGGGAATCAGACGATAGCCCTGATCGCCAAAGCGGAACGGTCGATCATCGCGTCGATGGAGCGCGGCAGAGGTGACCAGCGCAATCGTCGACTCGGCAAGCGGCGGCGGACTGACCCAGGGGGTGACGCCGAGCTCCATCTGGCCAAATCGCCGACCCATGTTGCGCATGTGCTCAGCTTCTTCGGGATGTAGGTCTTCCAAGCGAACCATTGCTGTGCTCCTGCCAGTTCGTGTGAATCGTAGCCGTCGGATGCAGAATTCAGTTGTCGGTGATCAGCAGGTCATCCGGGTCATGGCCAAAGACCTCGAGCAGATCGCGGGC
>RKRS01000086.1 GCA_007571275.1 Dehalococcoidia bacterium | reverse complement strand
ACCTCGAAGTTGTAGACCTTCATCGCGTTGCGCTGGAGGACGTTGAGCAGGTCTTCCTCAGGCAGCACGCTGAGGACTTCTTCGACGTGCTGCTTCGGGTTGCGGGCGACGCTGTTCGGGCCCGGCGACATCGAAGTCGGGTGCGGGAAGTCGGTCTCGAACATGAGGTTCTCGGAGCCGATCGTCTCGATCGCCTTGATCACCGAATCTTCCTCGAACCAGAAGCAACCGTAACACTGACGCTTGAAGTACTCCGAGGGCAGCATGTCCATCTCAGGGTGCTCCTCGCGGCAACCGGAGTTCAGCCACTGCCAGTCCATCGCCTCGAGCAGGTAGGGAATCCAGCCGACGCCGGACTCGACCGATACGAACTTCAGCTCGGGGAAGCGGTGGCACATACCCGACAGGATGATGTCGAGGATGGCGTTGGAGTTGTCGAGGAAGAGTTTGACGGTCGACTTGGCGTATGCGGCCTGGCGACCGTTGTCGACGGTCACGTTGCGCAGTTCGGTCAGGTCGCCGGAGCCAATGTGGAAGTTGATCGACAGGCCCATGTCCTGCGCCTGGTTCCAAAGCGGATCCCAGTGTTGCTCGGTGATGCGCGGCAGGCCGAAGGTGTGCGGCTGGTTGGTCATCAGGATGCCGCGGTGGCCGCGGTCGTAGGCGCGCTGCATCTCGTCGACGCAGGCCTGCACGTCCCAGAAGGGCATCGCCATGATCGGGATGAAGCGCGAAGGCTCGACCGAGGTCCAGTCGACGAGGAAGTCGTTGTAGGCGCGGACGCAGTCGAGGCGCAGTTCGTCGTCGGTCAGCTGCAGGAAGTTGCCCGAGCCGAAGCCGCCGACGTTGGGGTAGACGACCTGGGCGTACATGCCGTACTCGTCCATGCGCTGCAGCCGCTCGTGAATCTCCCAGCTGCCGTGGTCAGCTTCCTTGAGGCTCGGCGGGTGGTTGGGTGGCGGGCTTTTCCAGCCGGCCATCGCGGCGCCAGCGGTAGGCATGAACTTCTTACCGCCCATCACCCAGCGATCTTCGTTGATCTCCGGGTCGAAGATCACGTGGGGAACGAGATCGCCCCACTTTCGCGTGGAGATGCGGTCGGTCCACAGCGTCTCCGGTTCGGAGACGTGGGTGTCGGAGTCGATCACCTTGATGCGATCGCAGATCATCTCGGTCATGGTCAATCCCTTCCTGACGGCGAGAAGCTGTGAGATGTGTTCAGGTTAGCACTCAGCAGCGAGCAACCCATTCAGCGGTGGTCGCTCATTGCCTGGTTTCGAGTCGCTACGTACCCTGCTGTTAGTTCGGATTGCCGAAACAACTCAACGTGTCATTACGAACTGCTGCTGAGCCTGACTCTTCGCTGGACGAACAGCGCCCGCTGGGGATCGATCTGCCGCGTCGTCAGAAGCGATTGATCATCTTCAGCGCGATGCTGGCCATGTTCATGGCCTCGCTCGAGCAGAGCGTGGTCAGCCCGGCGATGCCGCAGATCGTGTCCGAGCTGGGTGGGCTCGAGCTCTATCCCTGGTTGATTCAGGCGTTCATCATGGCGCAGGTCGTGACGATCCCGATCGCCGGGACCCTGAGCGACATCTTCGGGCGCAAGCCGCTGCTGCTGGGCGGACTCAGTGTGTTCCTGGTTGGTTCCGCGCTGTGCGGATTCGCGCCCGGTATCTATGAGCTAATCGCGTTCCGGGCCATCCAGGGTGTCGGCGCGGCCATTCTGATGACCTCGACGTTCTCGGTCGTTGGCGACCTCTACGCGCCGGCGGATCGGGCGCGTTTCATCGGCCTGTTCGGTGGCGTGTTCGCGCTGAGCGGCATGATCGGCGCACCGCTGGGCGGAGCGTTGACCGAGGCGCTGTCCTGGCGCTGGGTCTTCTGGATCATGTTGTTGATCGGGCCGTTGGTCATGCTGACGATCACGTTCAAGATGCCCTGGCTGCGTCCGCCGCCACGGCCGCTGCGGATCGATCTGGCTGGCGTGGTCACGCTGAGCGCCGCGTTGATCCCCGCGATGATCGGGCTCAGCCTGGCTGCGACGTGGGGTTGGCTGGCGCCCCAGACGTTGCTGCTGTTCGTGGTCTCCGTGCTGGCGCTGGCATTGTTCATTCGCGTCGAGCGTCGCGCAGACCAACCGATCGTGCCGCTCCAGCTGTTCCGCATTCCCACGCTGCGCAGCACCGCCTTCGCCTCGTTTGTCATCGGGCTGGGGATGATGGGCGTGTTCGTCTACCTGCAGTTCTATCTGCAGGTCGGGATCGGCGCTGACGCGGCCACGGCAGGCCTGGTGATGGGGCCAATGATCCTCGTGTCCGTCATGGCCTCGGTCATCTCAGGTCAGATCATGGCGCGCACCGGCCGCTACAAGATTCTCGCAGTGGTTGGTTCCGTCATGATGGTCGGCTCGATGCTGCTGCTCTCGACGATGACGCGCGAGACGACCATCCCCGGCGTGCTGGGACGTCTCTTCCTGTTTGGCGTCGGGATGGGACTGATGATGCCCGTCCTGTCGATCGCATCGCAGAACGCGGCGCCGCAGAAATTTCTGGGTATTGTCTCGGCCTTCATGCAGTTCTTCCAGCAGATCGGCGGCGTGATCGGGATCGGTGTGATCGGCGCGCTGTTCAACGCCCGGTTGTCGAGCGGACTGGCGGAGCGATTGACACCCGAGTTGGCCGAGCGAATCGAGCCTGAAAAACTGGTTGATCCGCTGTTCCGAGAGGAACTGGTACAGGATCTCGGTCCAGAGGTGTGGGCCGTGGCGGAACCGCAGGTCCAGGCGGCAGTGGCCACGGCGATCACGGACAATTTCCTGCTCGCTGCGGGCATCGTCCTGATTTCGGTGCTGGCCGTGCTGCGAATGCGAGAGATTCAGCTGCGTCGCAGCGAGCCGCTGCCCGCCGCCGCGGTCAGTGTGGAGCGGCCCGACTCGCCTGACCAGTCCGGCGCAGCTGTGGCTGTTCCCGCACAGACCGCTCAACCAGCGACGGTCGCTGCGTTGGATTTCCCAATCTCTCAGCGTCCCAGCTCGACACTTGGCGGCAACGGAACGTCGGATAGCCGGCTGCTGTCCGCCGAGTGGCATGAGCTATCGATGCTGGAGCTGCGCGATCAGTATTCGTCTGCTCGCCCCGTGCCATCGGCGGCGTCCAATGGCGCCGGCGCGAGCCCGTCAGCCAGGGCCAGCCTGCTCAGATCGATCTTCGCCGCCGCCCTGGTTGGGGCCGGACTTGGCGTTGTCCTCTCGCTCGTCCAGCCGCGCGATGGCTCGGGCTAATCAGCGAAATCGGCGGCGACGACCGCGAACGCCTCATCGGAGGCTTCCAGCGTGTGAGCGATGTCTTCATCGCTCAACGCGGTTGAGAGGAAGCCGTTGTGAACCGGGTGCAGGTAGACGCCGCGCTCGGCCAACTCCGCCGCAAAGCGGTAGGCGCGCGGTACGTTTCTGGTCGTGAAATCGTCGCCGTCGAAGAGCATCAGCGGGATCTGAACTGGCCCGGTTTGGCGAATGCCGACGCCGTGAGCGTCGGCGGCTTGCTGCCAACCGTCTCGTAGCTGGTTGCCGATGCGCTTGAGGTGAGCGATGCCGTCGATTTCCAGCATGGTCTCGATGGTCGCCTTGGCGGCGGCCATTGGCGCGGCGGTGAACCAGTATGAGCCAGTCGACATCGTCGCCGCGACGGCCTCGGTCAGGCTGTCGCGACCCATCAGCGCGGAGATCGGGTGTCCGTTGCCGATCGCCTTGCAGTAGGCGCTGAGGTCAGGGTCAACGCCGAGCGGCGCCCAGCTGCCGGCCATGTCGAGGCGGAAACCGCCGCGCACGTCGTCGAGGATCAGTACCAGACCGTTGGCGTCGCACAGCTCACGCAGTCCACGCGCGAACTCCACGGTTGGCAGTTCCTGGTCGATGCCAACATCGTGGCGGAAAGCGGAGACCATCACGGCGGCGGCGTCACTTTCGGCGGCGTCAAGCGCCGCTCGAACCGAGCCGAGGTCGTTGTAGTCGTACTCGATTGTGCCATCGGCTGGAATTTCGCGATCTCCTGCGATCCAGGTCGGTGATGAGCCGTGATACGCCCCGCGTGCGCGGAGAATGGTTTGCTTGCCGGTCGCCGTTCTGGCGATGGATGCGGCGTAGACCGTCGCATCGGTGCCGTTCTTGGCGAACCAGGCCCAGTCCGCCCATGGCGTGATCTCGACCAGTAGCTCGGCCAGTTCGACCATCTTGTCCGTCGGGCCGTTGAGACAGTCGCCGGCGTCCTGCACGGCTCCCGCCGCCTGATCGACAGTCGGGTGCTTGTAGCCGAGCAGGATGGGTCCATAGGCGCAGAGATAATCGATGTATTCGTTGCCGTCGACGTCCCAGAGGTGAGCGCCCGCGCCGCGCGCGAAGAATTGAGGAAAGTTGTCGGGTAAGAAGGATGCGTTCTGGTGTCCGTACATTCCGTTTGGAATCACTGCCCGCGCCCGTTCGCGCAACGCTGCATCGGTCGATCGTTGGCGCTCAGTGGTCATGCTGTCTCTCAATTCCGCGAAGCTGGTGCTGCGCCAAGTCTAGGTGAGCGGCTTTAGCCTGTGAGCATGTCAGATTCCCATCACCCGTTCGCGGCATATGAGGAACACCCGCTTGTGCAGGCTGCGCGAGAGCTGGAGCCGGCGATCCGCAGCTGCGCCGACGAGATTGAAGAGACGGGCAGCATCCCCGACAGCCTGATTCGATCTCTGACGGAGCGCGGGCTCTATCGCTTGAACATTCCTGCTCGTAGCTACGGCGAGCAGGCGCATCCGTTGGTGGTCTTCCACGTGATCGAGGCGTTGGCCCATGCCGATGCATCGACTGCGTGGGTTGTGATGATTGCCACCGAAGTATCGCTGCTGGCCGCCTACTTGCCGAACGCCGTGCTCAGTCAGATGATCGGCGGTGAGGAGCCGGGCGGCCCGAGCTGTCGGATTGTCGGATCGTCGCGGGTGATGACGCGGGCCGAGCCGGATGTATCGGGCTATCGTCTCAGTGGTCGGCTGAACTTCGTCAGTGGGGTGAAACACGCTACCCACGTGGTGGCGACGTTCGTCGACTTCGAGGATCAGGTCCGCTTTGCCCTGTTGCCGCAGCGCGCGGGGACCGTGATTGAGACCTGGGACGCGATGGGGCTGCGCAGTACTGGCAGTCATGACTGGGAGCTGGACGACGCGTTCGTGCAGGATGGGCATACCTGGGCGGCGCTCGGTCCGATCTGGGCTGAAGGTCCACAGTGGAACATCCCCGACCGCTCACTGGTGGCCTGGATCGCCAATGCCGGACACGCGATTGGAACAGCTCAGGGCGCGCTTGATGACCTGGCCACAGCCGCCTCGTCATCGACGACCGGCGACGTTTCCGCTCTGCGGGATCGCGAAGCGTTCCGACTGGCGTTTGCTCGGGCGCAGGCTGAGGTGGCCTCGGCGCGAGCCTTCGTTCAGGAGGCATGGACGAGAGCCTGGCCGTCGGCGGAGCGCGGTGAACCGGACTCGCTACTGCTGGGACGCTGTCGGATTGCCAACGTTCACGCGGTTCACGCGTGCGTCGATGCTGTCGAGCGGCTCTTTCGAGCAGGAGGGACGAACGCCGCGCGGCGCAGCTGGACACTGGAGCGTCGCTGGCGCGATCTGCAGACGGCGCGTCAGCACGGGGCGGCGCTTGAGTGGAATTTTGACGCCGGTGTTCGTCCCGTGTTCGGGTTACCGGCGCGTCGCAGCCGCTAGCTCACTGAAATGAGGCGTTGTTGTCCTGATTTTTCTTTTGCGGTAGTGGCTTAGCATATGCGCATCGAAACGGCTGAATAGGTGTATATGCCGGTTTGGGCATGAGCCGCTTCGCGTGGGAGATGTATGGCTGGTCCGTTAGAAGGCATTGTCGTCCTGGATTTGACCAGCGTGGTGGCCGGTCCCTATGCGACGAAATTGCTGGCTGATTATGGAGCGCGGGTGATCAAGGCGGAGCCGCGAGGCGGCGATCCGTCGCGTCGGTTCGGTCCATTCCCGGGCCGTGAACCGAACCCCGAGGCCTCGGGGGTATTCATGCACCTGAACACCAGTAAGCAGTCGATTGTGCTCGATCCGCACACCGACGACGGCGCCGCTACGGTGCGTCGCCTGGCGCAATTGGTGGATGTGGTCGTCGAAGATCTGCCGCCAGGGGAGGCGGAATCGGCCGGATGGGGATGGCAGGTCCTGCATTCGATCAATCCGAAGCTGATCTTCTGCTCGATTACCGCATACGGACAGACTGGTCCCTATCGCAACTATCGCGGCACGGAACTGACGATGCAGGCCATCGGTGGTCCGTTACACGCGACGGGCGCTGTCGACCGCGAGCCGATCAAGGTGGCCGGACACTACGCCAGCTATCACGCCGGGGCGACCGCCGCGTTTGCGATCATGCTCGCCCTGAGGCGTGTGGCGAGGGACGCGTACGCTGGCGACTGGGTCGATATCTCGATTTACCGCTGTCAGGTAGGTTGTCGCGATCGACGTACCATCCAGCTCGTCGCAGCTGAGTACAGCGGCGTGTCACCGGGCCGCGCTCATCCGACCCGCAGGCAGGTCGGCTTCGGCATCTACCCCTGCGCGGATGGATTCGTCAACATCATGGGCGCCGGCACTCGGTTGCCGCGGCTGTTGCGCTGGATTGGTCGAGCCGATCTGTTGGAGCACGAGGACTATCTGTCGGGGCCACGGAGTGGTTCCGGCTTCGGCGCGCTGGTTGATGGCGCGGTCGAATCGTATCTGACCACGATCAACAAGGTGGACGCCGTCGCGGAGGCGCAAGCCGCCGGCCTGCTCGCCGGCGCAGTGATGACCACTGCCGATGTACTGGACGATCCACAGCTCGCGGCGCGGGACTGGTGGCACCGGATCACCCATTGGCACGGCACTGCGCTGCCCTATCCCGGCTTTCCCTTCCGTATGAGCGAATCACAGCCCTCGAGACCCAGGCGCTCGCCTCGGCTGGGAGAGCACTCGCGCGTGGTACTGGATCTGACGCCACCGGATCCGATCGAGAGTCAACGCCATCCATTCCCCCAAGGCCCAACGAGCTCGCTCCCGCTTCCACTGGAGGGTGTCCGCGTTGCGGCGATCACCGTGGTCTGGGCGGGACCTCATGTGGCGCAGCTGCTGGGTGAATGGGGCGCGGACGTGATCAATGTCGAGCCGGTCAACCGGGTGCAGCCCTATACCCGCGGCGCCGAGAACGCACCGACTCAGGAAGCCATGGCGCGTGGCGCCCAGATCGGGATTCAGCCGCAGTATCCAGACTCCGAGCTTGGCGAGGATCCGTGGAATCGGTTCGCCTCGTTCAACTCTCATGCACGGAACAAGCGATCCATGACCTGCGACATCATGTCGCCCGAGGGTCGTGAGGCGTTCCTGAAACTGATTCAGCACTGTGATGTGCTGGTCGAGAACAATGTGCCGACCACAATTGACAAAGCGGGACTGACTTGGGACGAGATACGGCAGGTGAATCCGCGCTTGATCATGTTGCGTATGCCTGCGTTTGGTCTCGAGGGCCCGTACGCCTCATATCGCGCCTTCGGTCTGCACGTGGAGGCAATGGTTGGCCATACCCACTTGCGCGGCTATCCGGATCGCGGACCAGAGGCAATCGGTGAGACGCTGGCCAGCGACGGTCTGTCTGGCGTGCAGGGCGCGGTCGCGGTGCTGATGGCGCTGCGATACCGCGAGCAGACCGGGCTAGGGCAGCAGATCGAGATGCCGCTCAGCGAAGGCTTCATTCCCACCCTCGCCGAGTACCTGTTCCAATACTCGATGAACGGCGACAATCCTCCGCCGCAGGGCAACAGACATCAGCATCATGTCCCATATGGCGTCTATCCGTGTCGCGGGGACGACCAGTGGATCGCGATCGATATCGGCTCCGATGCCGAGTTCATTTCACTATGTGACGCGCTGGCTGCCGGTCCCGGGCAGGCGTCAGTGCAATCCGAGTTGGCCCATGCGCCACTGGACTCACGCTTTGCGCACACGGAAAGTCGCCAGGCCAACTCCATTGCCCTGGACGCGTTGATCGGCGAAGAAACGAAGGTCTGGAACAAGGAGGATTTGTTCCACAAGCTGCAGGCGTCGGGAATTTGCGCGGCGCCGCTTAACGATCCGTTCGATGCGCTGTCGGACCGACACCTGCGCGAGGTGGGGTTCTTTGAACAGATGACGGTTGACGGCGTCGGCACGCATCGATATCCAGGCCTGACCTTCACCATGAGTCGCACGCCGAATCAGTTGCGCACTCCGCCGCCCAAGCTGGGCGAGCACAACCGCGAGATCTACTGCGATTTGCTCGGTTACACGGAAACAGAACTGTCAATGCTGGAATCGATGGGATTGGTTGGGACTCGGTACCCGGACTCGCTCTTGCCGAAGCACTTGCACCGACACTCGACTCCAGCCAACGACTCGGAGGAATGACCGTGCCACGACTCGAACCACAAACATTCGACACGCTCGATGACGATCAGCAAGTCCTCTGGGAGAACATCACGACCGGGCCACGGGGCAATCCGGCGCGCGAGCACGGAGGCCTGGCCGGCCCTGACGGCGCGTTGATTGGACCGTTCAATGCGCTCTTTCTCTCACCCGAGATCGGCGACGCGATTCAGAAGTTGGGCGCTTCGATTCGCTATCAGACGTCGCTGCCGTCCGATTTGCTGGAGGTTGCGATCTGCACGATGGGCGGTCACTGGCGCGCTAATTTCGAGTTCTGGGCGCACGCGCGTCTGGCGGCCAATGCTGGGGTATCGGTCGATGCGATTGACGCAATTCGCAACGGCGCTACTCCTGATTTCGGCGACGAGCGACAACAGACCGTCTATCAATTCGGCCGCGAGCTGATTGATAACCAGCGTGTCTCGGATGAAACGTATGAGGCGCTCACGGGCTTGATCGGCGAGCGCGGCGTGTTCGAGGTCGCCTCAGTGATGGGCTACTACGCGCTGGTCTCGATTGGCTTGAACACCTTCAATGTTGCGATGCCGCCAGGCGTCGACGCGCCGTTCGCTGACTGAACCTGGAGTCGTAGATGCTATCCGAGGCAGATCGCGCCTTCTTCGATCAGCAGGGATATCTCGTCGTTCGTCAACTGATTCCTCGTGAGCAGGTTGAAGCAGTGACTGCTGCGATCTGGGAATTTCTGGAGTTTGATCCGAGCGATCCATCGGATTGGTACCGCGAACCGCATCGTGTCAACGGCATGGTCGAGATGTATCACCATCAGGCGTTGTGGGATGTGCGGCAACATCCGCAGGTCTACGAACTGTTCCGCGAGTTGTTTGGTCGAGACGACCTGTGGGTCTTCATCGACCGGGCCAACCTCAAACCGCCACCGAACGAGCGTCATCCCGAGTACGACCATCATGGCATGGTGCATTGGGATATGGACGTCCGACAGACGCCGACGCCCTTCCAGGTGCAGGGTGTGCTGTACCTGGTCGATACGCGGCAGGGCGAAGGCGGGTTCCAGTGCGTGCCAGGAGCTCATCGCCGCGCGGCCGAAATCTCAGCTGGCATCTCAGACCAGGACCTGCGACATCAGCAGCTGCACGAGCGGTTCCCGGAGCAGATCGGCCCGCCGATCGAGGTTGAGGCGGATGCCGGCGACTTCATCATCTGGCATTCGGCTCTACCGCATGGCAACAGCCGCAACTTCTCGGACAAACCTCGCCTGGCGCAGTACGTTCGTCTGTTTCCTGCCAATCCGGCGGATGAAGAGTTGCGCGAGGCGCGCATTCAGTCGTGGCGTGAGCGGACGCATCCGGCATTCCAGAATCCGCGCGCGTTTCCTGGCGATCCCAGAGGGAAAGAAGCGGAATCGCCAGCTGCCGAACTGACGCCACTGGGCCGCAGGTTGCTCGGTCTGGATGACTGGAGCTAGGTCGCTGGCTGGGTTCGTCGCAGCTGCACGATTGAACTACCCAGCACGAGCAGCACGACACCAACGAGCACTTCATAGCCGAGCGGCTCGCCCAGGATGATCCAGCTGAAGATCACGCCGAAGATCGGCGCGAACAGCATCGTTGCCGAGACCTGAGAAGGGAAGTATCGGCGGACCAGCCAGGTGTTGCCGATGAACCCGAAGCCGCCGATCACCACGCCCTGATAGAGCAGCGCAATGATGAATTCATTGCTCCAGACCATCGCTCCTGATTCGAGGAATACGCCGCCCAGTCCGAAGAGGATCACGGCGGCGACCGATTGCGTCATCAACAGCCGAGCCGGATGGATGCGTTGTGAGAAATGGGAGAGATAGACCTGACGCGCGCCGAGCAACATGGCTGAGGTGACGGTCATCAGGTCGCCCCAGACGCTCGCGCCGGGAGCGCTGAGTCCACCGACGAAGACGGTGACGACGCCGCCATACGCCACTAAGAGTCCACCCGTCCGGCGTTTGGACATGCGATCGCCGGGGATGAAGAAGTGGCCAAACAGCGCGGTCCAGAGCGGGAACGAGAAGATCAATACGGAAGCGTGGCCTGACGTGGTGTGATCGCCGCCCACGTACATCAGCATGGTCTGGACGACAAACAGGACGCCGAGCCCAAGGAGTGGTTGAAACTCAACCCGAGCTGGCCGCAATGGGGTACGCGTGACGATGGCGTAGCCAATCACCACGATGCCGCCCAGCGTCATGCGAATGGCGCTCAGTCGGAGTGGGCCGACACCTTCCTCCAGGCCAGCTTTGATCGCAACCGGTTGTCCGCCCCACAACAGGACGAGCAGCATCGCAAACGCGCCCGAGCGAAGATTGAGCGGTTGGAGAGTCTGCGGCGAGGCTGGCGGAGATTGCCGCTCGTCCTTCTGCACGGCAGGGCGTTGGCTGGTCACTCCACGAAGATAGGACCAGACATCCGCCTGAGCGTATCTACTGCGGTTCGGAGACCGGGAAGGCGCGGACGGCGGTGATCGGAGCGAGATGCTCGCGCAGCAGCGTCCAAGAGTCGCCGCTGTCTATGGAGCCATACAACTCGCCACCGCTGGAGCCGAAATAGAGGCCGAGCGGATCGCACGCGTCCTGGCCAAGCGCGTGGCGATACACCGATTGGTAAAACCCACTCTGCGGCAAGCCGTCGGACAGGCGGTCCCAGGTCTCGCCCGCATCTCGGGTGCGAAAAACCGCGAGCGATGCGTTGTATGGCATGCGGGACTGATCTGAGTCGTGCGGAATGAAGTAACAGGCGTCCGGATCACGTGGATCGATCGCGGTTGGGAAACCAAACTCGCCAGGCAGACCGTCTCCCACCGCGATCCAGGTCTGCCCGTCGTCGTCGGACCGGTATTGACCGAAGTGGGTCTGCTGCCATAATCGTCCGCGCTGTCCGGGGTGCGCGAGGAGTGAATGCACGCATGGCGCGAACTCTTGCATCTCTGGCGGCATGTGATCGGAGCGGATGCCGTCGTTGCGGGCTTCCCAGGACTGTCCGCCGTCATAGGAGGCAAAGACGCCGGTTGCGGAGCCTGCGACGACCAGTCGATTCTGGTCATGTGGATCAACGGAGATGTGGTGAAGCACGAGGCCGGCTGCGCCCGGTACCCAGTACTTGCTGTATGGATGCCGGGAGAGCGTCGTGACTTCCCGCCACGTGTTCCCATCGTCAGCAGAGTGGAAGAGAGCGGCTGGCATCGAGCCTGCGTAGATGGATCCGGATGATACCCCGGGTTCAATCATCCAGACGGCTTCGACCGAGCGCGCGCCGTCGTCGAACGTAGGGGTTGCCGCCTCAGTCCAGGTCTGGCCCCAGTCTTCGCTGTAGTGCAGACGCGGTCCCCACTGCCAGTGATTGGCCGAGCACCAGACCTTCTCGGTGCGGGCGTCAAAGACCGAGTAATCAACGATCCAGCCGCTCCATTGCAAGTCCGACCATTCCCACTCCGTGCGCTGACGGGCGCTGCGACCAATCAGCAGTCCCTTACGCGTGCTGACCAACAAGCCGGCTTCCGTCATGTGCGCTCCTGCTGGATCTGAACAATCTGTTCGGCGCCGCCCGAGACAGCGGGGAGAATGTGCACTTGGTCTCCGTCGGCGACTGCGTCCGAGAGAGTTTGGCGATCCTGAATCAGCTCGTTGTTGATGAAGATGTTGACGTGTCGCCGCAGACGCCGAGCGTCATCAAGGACGAAACGGCGCAACGCCGGATGTGCAAGGATCAGGGCATCGACCGCTCCGCGAGCTGTGGCAGCTTCGACCTCGACGGTCGCTGGCACATCGACATGGACTCGTAAGCCGCGCGCCATGCAGATTTCAACGCTCATCGATCACTCCTGGAACACCGTGTTAGTACGAGTGTTTGAAGTTTTATACTCTATCACCAGATAGGCGGAGCACACGATCGGAAAATGACGTAACGAGAGGGAGTGAGACATGGTGCGGGTCATCGCAATGGACCACATCGTGCTGCGCGTGTCCGATGTGGAGCGTTCGCTGCGTTGGTATACGAAGCAGCTGGGCCTGGCGCCGGTGCGGGTCGACGAGTGGCGAGCCGGTGAGTGTCCATTCCCGTCGGTTCGCGTGTCAGCCGAAACGATCATCGATCTGATTTCGGGCGATATCGATCTGCGCACGCGTAATCTCGACCACTTCTGCATGGTCGTCTCGGCCGATGATCTGGCCCGTGTGCGTGCCTCGGGGATGTTTGAGATCGTGCGCGACCCCGATTTCGAACTCTACGGCGCGCGCGGATACGCGGACGGTCTGTACATCTCCGATCCGGATGGCAATGAGATTGAGCTGCGGGCGTATCCCTCGAATGAGGATTCGAGCGAGGCTGCGATAGCCTGAGTGGCATTGCAGTGAAATTGCAGGAAGGCGCGTGTCAATGTCTGCTCACAATGCCGACGCGAAAGCTCAGGAGATGGGTCTCGATCTGTCAACGAATCCGCCGCTGGCCAATTATGTGCCGGCGGTGCGAACTGGCAATCTCGTTTTCCTGTCCGGACACGGTCCGTTCCAGGATGGCAAGCTGATTCGCGGCAAACTGGGCGCTGATCTCGATGTCGACGCCGGCTATCAGGCTGCTCGCGCGGTCATGGTGCAGCTGCTGGGATCGCTCCGGGCGGAGATCGGTTCGCTGGATCGCGTCTCGCGAGTCGTGAAATTGCTGTGCATGGTCAATTGCACCCCAGACTTTGGCGATCACCCTGGTGTCGCCAACGGCGCGTCCGACCTGCTGGTTGAGCTGTTCGGCGAGACTGGTCGGCACGCCCGCTCGGCGGTCGGCATGCAGTCGCTGCCGATGGGGATGTCAGTCGAGATCGAGATGATCGTCGAGATTGAGTAAGTCTGACCGAGCGCAGATGCTTCAGACGAAGCATCATTACAGCAGTGAGGAATGAGGTACCGAGATGCGATTGGGCATTCTGGCGGGATTCAGCGGCGACTGGCGCGGCACGCTTGAGAAAATCAGGATCGCCGAAGATCTGGGATACGAGATGGTTTCCACCGGCGAGGCCTGGGGGCCGTCGGTGCTGCCCTGGTTGACGGTGATCGCCGCCAATACAGAGAAGATGCAGATCGGCACGGGCATTCTCAATGTCTACTCCCGCTCGCCGGCCGCCATCGCGCAGGAGTTCGCAACGCTGGAGATGATCTCCGGCGGGCGGATGGTCTGTGGGCTCGGGTCTTCCGGCAATCTCGTGATCGAGGGATTCCACGGCGTGAACTTCGACCGTCCCCTGCGACGCATCCGCGAGTACACCGAGATCATCAAGATGCTGCTACGTGGCGAGCGACTGCTCTATGAAGGCGAGATTTACACGCTGCAGCGCGGATTCCGCATCCAGTATGAAGCGCAGCGTGAGGATGTCCCGGTCTGGATTGCGGCGATCACGCCGCGCTCGATCCAGCAGACCGGGGAGATCGCGGACGGTATCTATCCCATTCACTGGCCTCGCCGAGCGTTCGAGCCGCTGCAACGACAGTTGGCCGGCGCGTCGAGAGATGCGGGGCGTGCCGAAGACTCCGTGACGATTGCGCCGTTTACCAATGTGTTCGTTACCGGCGAGGGCGACGACGAGCAGGTCTGGCGCAACGCCCGACAGCCGCTCTTCCACTACACGAATCGCATGGGTTCCTTCTACTGGCAGATGCTCTCGCGATCTGGCTTCGAGTCGGATGTACAGGCGTCTCGCGCAGCCTGGGCTGATCATGATTCTGACGGCGCCTTGATGGCCTTCTCTGAGGGCATGGTCCGTGAGATTCAGGTGATTGGGCCAATCGAGTCTGTCGCTGAGCAGCTGCAGGAGCGCTCGGACGCGGGCGCCCAGCTGCAGATGATTCCCCTGCCATCCGGCACGACCGCTGAAGTCGGGCGGCGGCTCGAGCAATATCTCGGCAGCTAGGACAAGCCGAAAGACCGGGCAATGTCTGACCAACAGATCACCATTGAGGTTGTCTACTGCGCCGACTGCGGCTACTGGCCTCGCACGGTCTGGATGCTGGGCGAGTTGATGACTGATATCCAGCACCTGGTGTCGGAAGTGAAACTGATTCCCGACACCAAGGGGCTGTTCGAGTGGTCGGTCAACGGCGAGCCGGTGTTTAGTAAAGCCGCTCTGGGCCGCTTCCCCGACATGGATGAGCTGCGCGAGGTAATCTACGCCCATCTCGAGTGAGGCGGTTTGAGCAGCAGGAGCAGAACGATGGCTGAGTCAATTGAAGTACTGAGTCCATTGGCGCATGTGGCAGTGCGTGAGGCGACGGCGGCGCCGCGGCCGCTCTCGCTGGATGGGCTGCGCCCGGGCATTCTGGAGAATCGTAAGGCCAACGCGCGGTTGCTCATGGAAACGATGGTCGAGCGGCTCGGTGAGCGTTTTGAGTTGGGTGCACTGGTCGTGGGCAGTAAGCCGGTTGGCGGCCCGCCTTCTGATTCAACCATCGACGCATTGCGCAACGGAGCGGATTTCCTGCTCATTGGCAGCTGTGATTGAGGCAGCTGCACGACGTGGAGTGTCCACGCCTCGGTCTTGTTCGAAGAGATGGGAATTCCGACGGTCACAGTCGGGACGACGGCTTTTACCGATCTGTTGCAGCTTGAGGCGGAGCAGCGCGGCCTGCCCGAGCTGGATCGTTTGATTGTCCCTCACCCGTTGGGCGGCCTGAGACCGGAACGGGTGCGTGCGCGGGTCGATGACGGCGTTCTCGATCGACTCGAGGCCGCTTTGCTCGGTCAGGCGGCGCGGTCGTGACGCAAGCGCGAGGGCGAGAGGCGGATCGCTTCACGCTGCCGTCCGACCCGTTTGACTTTTCGCAGGAATGCATCCGACGGGGCTGGTCGGACGGCTTGCCGTTGATTCCTCCAACTACGGAGCGGGTTGAGGCGATGTCGGCCAGTACTGCGCGGGATCCGCTGGAAGTACTGGGCGTGTTGTCGCCGCGTCAGGGCGAAGCGACGGTGCAGGCCGTCGCCATCAATGCTGTCATGGCAGGCTGCCGTCCGCAGCAGTTTCCGGTCGTGCTGGCGGCGGTTGAGGCAATTGCTCAGCAGCCGTTCAATCTCGACGGAATCAATGCGACCACACACCCATGCGCCGTATTCGTGCTTGCCTCCGGCCCTGCTGCGCGAGCGGCAGGCGTGCACGGCGGCAGCGGATGCTTTGGTCCGACCTTTCCTACCAACGCCACGGTCGGACGCGCGGTGCGGTTAGTGCAGCTGAATATCGCGGGAGCGACGCCGGGGCGCGGCGATCGCGCGACGCAGGGCACGCCTGCCAAGTTTGCCTTCTGCGCAACGGAGCGAGAGGACGCCTCGCCCTGGCCGCCGTTTCAGACGACGCGTGGGCTCAATGCTGAGGACAGCTGCGTCACGACCTGGGCCTGCGAGGGTCCGCATAACATCCAGGACCATGGCAGCAATACGGCAGCTGGCATCCTCCAGACGGTCGCCGGAGCGATGGGCCAGGCGGGGTCGAACAACATCCTCGGCAAGGGCGAGCCGGTTCTGGCCTTTGGACCCGAGCACGCGGAGACGGTTGCGTCGGAGGGTTGGACGCGTCAGGCGGTACAGGAGTACCTCTGGGAGAACGCTCGCTATCCGGCGAGCAAGCTGAGCGATGAGTTCCTCGAGTCGGTCAACATCCGTATGGCCGGCGGCGTCCTGGCGGAGCATGACTCTGATGAGTGGCTACCGATTTCGGATCGACCGGATGAGATTCACATTATCGTCGCGGGCGGTCCGGGCAAGCACTCATGTTGGATGCCTACCTTCGGCGGGATGACGCGTCCCGTGACGGTGCCATTGTAGGAATCGCCGGTCCATTCATGCACCCTCTGGGCTCCCCTTTAGAAGGGTAAAATCACTCGGTTTAGCAGATTTACTGATCCGAAATATTGCGTGCCTCGTTAAGATTGATCCGCGCTTGGTACCCGTGCTTTTCGAGCAGTGAGAGCAGCTGATCTCCATTGATAAGTGTCAACGTCTTGTCTTTTACGAAATCCACAGAGTCAGGACCGTAGTCAGAGGTTGTCACCAGGATTCCACGATTAGCCCCTTCATTCATGACTGTACCGTATAGATCACGTACGGCAGCCACTCCAACGGTCCGTATGTATCGCTTCGCCTGAATCACATACTTCCCACCGCGAACCGGGTCGGGATCGAAAGCGATCGCATCCACTCCCCCATCCCGGCTAGCCTGTGTCAGCTTTACTTCACCACCTTCGGACACAAACTCTTGCTCGAAGATCTGGCGCACCAGGTGCTCGAAACTCTCCCAATCCATCGTTGCCAAGTTCATTTCGGCCGAGAGATCCCCTGCAATATCTCTGGCTTCGACGAATCTACGGTCTCCCGTGTCAGTCGGAGGATGGGCTGGACCGGGGTGAGTGTGGCGGGCTTGGCAGCCGAAACGCCCTTCAGGGCCCGGTAGCAAGCCTTGGGCTCAACAGACGATAGGTTTATAGCGAGAAACTCCTCGCGACCGGTATATACTGACATGATGCAACTCTTTCCAGGTTGACCCGTTGCTTGATCTAGATACTCGACCCACCCGTTGAATACAACGGCGTCAAAGGCGTGAATCTCATCTGTCTCGTACAGTTCGCAGATGGTGCGTAAGGTTGTCTGATAGAGAACCTGCTCATACAACGCATCCTTGTCGCGAATCGATATGTGGCTTTGCTTCAACTCGTTTCGACCCTCGCCAATTGCTACTTGGTTCGTCGTTGGACGATCATGATGTATTGGCGGTAGTATACAGGTACGCAGTGGTGGAGTTACCTGGGCAGCTCTTTGCTCATACAGCGAAGCCGGCTGTGCGCTGACCCTCATGAAACTCGGCGAGCTTGCTGAACAGGTCGTGGAAGATCGGATCTCGGCGGACGTAGTGCGCCTCGGCGAATGGCGCGTTGGGCGCGTCCTCGGGCGGCATCGACCACTTCATGTCCTGAGACAGCGTTGGGCGGGGCACACTGCGCCTGGGAACCCACGACTCATCGATCAGATACCCGCTCGCGGCCAAGTCCCAGATTTCCTTCGTGCGACCCGGATACTGCTCATGGTGATCGCGGAAGATGTCGGCCAGATACTCGCCGATTGCTCCCTGTGGGCGCACATACGCATCGAGCTCGGCGGCGTTGGTCAGTAGATGCGAGGCAGCGCCGTAGCAGGGAATGTGGACGAGCGGCGCGCCGCTGTCGAAGACCGTTCGCGCCGCGACCGGGTCCTGATAGAGGTTGAACTCGCGCGCGTCGTGCGAGTGCTGTGATTGCCCGCCCAGCCAGACCACGGCGATCCGCTCAGCGATCTGTGGCGCCTCAACGAGAGCGGACGCAACGTTGGTCAGAGCGCCGATCGCTGCGACCCACAGCCTTCGCCCCTCGCGTGGTTGCAGCGCGCGTCGGATCAGATCATCAGAGGCCGCGTTGGCGACGCTGCGCCGATCCTCAGCCAGAAACTGCTCAGCGCCGCGCATCACGCGACCGTCCGCCGCGACGCCGAGTCGGTCGAGCAGGCGGTGAATCTCCGCTTCCGACTCGGCGGCACCGTCGGCTGGTGGGCGCCCGCCGCGAGAAAACAGTGTCGCGTAGATCGCCTCCAGCCGTAGCCGGTCTTGTGAGAGCAGTGCGTGGACGACCGCGAACTGGTCGTCGATCTCGTTGGCGGTGTCAGTGTCAAGCACCATCTGAACGCGGTCTGGCGGCGTCGGCGGACTGAGAATGTGATGTTGCATGCTGTCAGGCTACTGGCGGCGCGAGGTCGTAGTCTGTTTGCACCGAAGTGATAACAACTGAGAGGTTTGACGATGAAATACGGCGTGTTCATTTTCGCAACAGATTTGGCGATGGACCCGGTCTCGCTGGCGGTCGCAGCGGAAGAGCGCGGCTTCGAGTCCTTCTGGGTACCGGAGCATGTGCATATGCCGGTCGATCGTGAGACGAAGTTCCCGCGCTCGGAAGATGGCTCGCTGCCAGACGAATACCGACGCATTCACGACCCGTTCGTGGCGCTCGGCGCGGCTGCCGGCGCGACCTCGGAAATTCGCCTGGGCACGGGCATCTGCCTGGTGACCGAGCACGAGCCGATCGCCCTGGCCAAACAGATCGCCTCGCTCGATCTGATCTCCGCTGGACGCTTTGAGTTCGGCATCGGCGCTGGTTGGCTGGCCGAGGAGATGGAGCCGCTGGGCGTCCGTTTCGCTGATCGCTGGAAGGTGACTGAACAGCGAATCGCGGCGATGAAAGAGATGTGGATGC
The DNA here is from genome assembly GCA_007571275.1 of Dehalococcoidia bacterium. Classification (GTDB taxonomy): domain Bacteria; phylum Chloroflexota; class Dehalococcoidia; order Bin125; family Bin125; genus Bin125. The sequence continues at coordinate 601 of RKRS01000086.1, read as the reverse complement.
AGGACGAAGCTGAGTACCACTCTGAGTTCGTCGACATTCCCAAAACACAGGTGATCCCGAAACCCTCGCAGTCGCCACACCCGCCGGTGTTGATCGGCGCGGGCAGCAAGTGGGCGCGTCAACGCGTCGTTGACTGGGCCGACGGCTGGCTGCCCAACATCACCGCGCCTGGTTTCGTCGAGCGTGGGATTCAGGACATCCAGTCACGCGCGCATGAGGCAGGCCGCGACTTTGACGAGATCTCGATCAACGTGTTCGGCGCAGTCGAGGATGGTCTGGCAGAGTACGAACGGATGGGCGTCGATCGCTGCATCTTCCGTCTGCCAGCCGAGGGCGCGGATGTTGTTGTGCCCGAGCTGGATCGCCTGGCGGCGTTGATCGCGTAGGCGTAGGGAAGCCCCTCAGCCGCTACGCGGCAGCTCCCCCAAAGGGTGAGCGCTAGTCACTTCCCCTGTTGAGGTTTGAAACTTCCCCCTGTGGGGGAAGTTGCCACGGAGTGGCGGAAGGGGGCTTTGGGGGAACGTGCTGGCCTTGGTCTACTTGTAGCGGCGGCCGCGCTGCTGGCGGGTGCGGTCGCCCTGATACTCGTAGACCGGCACTC
>RKRS01000075.1 GCA_007571275.1 Dehalococcoidia bacterium | reverse complement strand
TGTCGCTTGACTTTATAGAACAAATATTCTCATAATCAGAGTTGCCAATTCAGCTCGAACATTCTGATTGTTGGAGGGAATCCATGACCACGCTGGCATACACCGACTCGGCTGTCGCGGAGGAAGCGGCGACATCGATTCTGGCCACGACGCTATCGGAGGCCGACCTCAACCGGCTGCTCGCCCAGCTGGGCGGCGGGCGTTCGACGCTTCGTAGGTCGCTGAGTCGCTTCTCGGCGTTACACGAACGGATTCGACATCGCGAGGCGCACCTGTACAACACCCGCGAGGCTGACCCGCGATTCTCCGCGCCGCATCTTGACGCGGAGCCATGGCAGACCGATCTGTTACGACGGACCTGGTCGCAGTTGCGTCAGCGCCTGACCGAGCATCCGCTGCGCGTCCACGTCGAGCCGCCCGACGACTCACCCTCTGCGCGACAGGCGGCCGACAACCTGGAGCATGTTCTGGAACAGGGGCTGCGGCAGGTCGAGGAACGCTCGCAACTGTCGCTGCAGGCTGATCTCGGATACGGACAGGCCTGACTCTGCTTCGGCGTCCTGCACTGGCAGCGCGCAGCCGATCGATTGCCGCCGATGCCCGCTCGTGAGCAACGCGGCGCCCGACCCGAAGACCCGGAAGAACGTCGCCGATTTCGTCGCGCGCGCTCAGAAGACGGACCATCGTTGCCCTGGATCGAGACCGAGGCCAGTCGGCGTGATCGGGATCGTCAGCGTCAGGCGGCGAGCGGATTTCCCTGGGACGTGGAAGTCATTCGGCCAGACCAGTTCGCGTTCATCGAAGATCATGGCTCCGGTAACGGACTCGGGCTCGCAGTGGTCCTGCGCGAGGTCGGGTTGTTCGAATACCGCGATCGGTTACGCGATCAGGAACAGCTCGAACTGCGCATGAGCAGCATCGCCGGCGAGCAGGCGCTGACGATCTCTCGCGCGGTCGAGGCGCCGCTGCCAGAGGAGCCGTCGGGAGCTGGCTGGGGTGAGCGTGTCCGCGTCGCATCGGTCTGGACCAGGTCGGAGTACTACGAGCTGGCGGCGCTGGAGGCAGGGACAAGCGCACATGCACGTCGCGGTCACGACCGGCCGCGACACGAGTGGACGTTGATCAAGTCCCATCCACATCCGTACGAGATGCCGCCCTTCGCCATCGCTGAGGCGGATACCAACGACCATCCCGACATGGTGAGGCGTTGGGAGCCCACCCTGGAGGGCATTTACCGAGCAAAACCTGGCTACGACTACGAGCGATCGCTGGGTCGGTTTCTGGCCGAACAAACCGCGATCCCGCTGTACTGGATCCAGTTGGCGGACGGTTCCTGGAAAACTGACGACGACGGCAATCGGATCGAACTGACGCCCGACGCCGCGGCGGCTCAGGCGCTACCGGCGGGCGCGTCGCTGCATCGGGTCGAATTTCGTATCGACCCGGCGTTCGTCGAGTTCCTGCGGATGTCGCACGACGAGCTGATCGCGGCAGCGCCGGATTCGGGCTCGGTGGAACGCGGCGAGATCGGACCCAATACGCAACCGCACACACTGAACTTGCTGCTGGGCTCTCGCAGCCTGCAGGTCCAACAACTCAAACGAGCCCAGACCAGAGCCGTCCGCATCATGTTGCGCAACCTCGCGCTGGTGATGTCGAAACCGCTCGCAGACGGCGGATTCGGCGCGCCGATTTGGGTGTTCGCGAAAGGCAAGAACGGGCGCGTACGACGTCGCGAAACCGTCTGCGTTGAACCAACCGTGATCCCCTCACTGGACATTGATGTCTGGATCGATCCGTACTCGTCGGCGCAACGAATCGCCGTGCAGGAACACGGACGAGCGCGCCTCAACGATCCGCTCGATCCATTGGATCAGCGCGCCTATCTCGAGCAGTACATCGGTGAAGAACACGCGGAGCAGGTGCTGGCGCGGCATCGTCAATGGCGAATGGAACAGGCCCGCCTTGAGCGTGATCTGATCAGCGCCCGTGGCGCTGACGCGTCTCAGCCGTCGGACCTGAGTGGGCGCCAGGCGCCCGGCTCCAGCCGGTTGCAGGGTCATCTGACGCCGCTCGGTCGGCTGACAGCGGCGGACGACGACCGCACGGTCAATCCGTAGCAGCAAACAGTATCTGTAATCCATCAACTACAGACAGGAGGGGCTGATGGCGCGAGAGCACGAGATTCGTTGTACGAACCAGGACTGTCCCAGCCGCAAGCACACCCAACGCGGCGCGCTGGCCTGCCGCGTCGAAGAGCATTCGGAGTACGTCACGATCGTCTGGAAGTGTCGACGCTGCAAACGCGGCCAGCGCGCTCCGCTACCGAAGCTGTAGCAGCCAGCGTTAGGCACGCAGTAGCATCCGGCCATCAACAATGGCGAACGAGGCAGTCAAGGCGGATGGCTCGAATGGAACCACATCGGGGTCGGCGGTTGTCATGATGACCTGTTCGACCGCCGACACCGCCTCAGCCGTCCGTTCACGCCGAGGCGGATCGAGTTCACTGAAGACATCGTCGAGCAGGAGGATCGGCGAATCATCGGACTCGGCCGCCAGAAAGTCCGCCTCGGCCAATCGCATGCTCAGCGCAGCCGCCCGCTGCTGGGCGCGTGAGGCGAAGTTGGCCGCCGGCTTGCCATCGAGATCAATGAACAGCTCGTCGCGGTGCGGGCCGACGGTCGTCGACCCACGCCCCAGGTCCCGTCGCCGCGACTCGCGCAGCGTCTGTGAGTCAGCTGGCGAGTAGGTCAGCGTCAACCGCTCAAGCGAACCATCCGGCGAGCGCAGCGCCAGGTGTCGCGCAGCGGCCAATTCCGACAAGGCAGCCGCCGCCTCTGCCCGCGCCAGCCAAATCGGCTCGGCCGACGCCTGCAACAGGTCGTCCCAATGCTCCAATTCCGATTCGCCCGCGCGCCTCTCGGCGATCCGCTTGAGCAGCGCGTTGCGTTGCGTCAAGGCGCGTTGATATCGGCTCAGGTTGGCCGCGTGCGAGCGCTGCAGCTGTCCAATCACGACATCGAGATATCGTCGTCGGACGGCCGAGGGACCGGTCAGCAGATCGAGGTCGAACGTCGTGAATTGCACGGCGCGAATTGCGCCAAGCGCGTCCGACGCGCGTCGTGCGACGCCGTTCACACGAATTCGCTTGTTGGCCAGCGGCGCGCCGGAGCGTTGGCGCGCGCTCCCGGCGGCTCCGCCAACACGGGCGGCGAGGGAGACCTCGACCTCCACTGATTCAGAATCCCGGACGGCCATGCCGGCGATGCGCATGACCTGCGGCTGATCCGCCTGCCAGCGGATCAACTCGCCTTCGGTTTGCGCCCGCGTCGAGCGCAGCGACGCGAGCATGTAGATCGCTTCGATCAGGTTCGACTTGCCAGCCGCGTTCGCTCCGCTGATCAGCGTGATCCCAGGCGACAGATCGAGGTCCAGCTGAGACCAGGAGCGGAAGTCGGAGAGTTGCAGGCGGGTCAGGTGCACACGTCGGAGTGTATGCCGCTATCCCCACACAACGATCGCGGACAGGATTGCCGCGGTCGCGGCAAGAATCAGCGCGGCCGTACTGCCAAACAGCCACCACTTCATCGCGTTCATGTCGGCGCGCAGCGCCTTGATCTCGCCTCTGATTTCGGCGCGAAACTCTGCCATTTCTCCACGAAGCTCCGTGAATTGATCATTGGCTGTCGATTCGCTGGCCAACCCTTCCCGAGCTGACAATGCAGTCGCTTCACTCGCTTCGTCAAGCGCATCAGTTTGTGCCTCGGAGAAACCCGAGCTGCGCAGTCTGCGGCGCAGGGCGATGGGCAGGATAGACATGGCCGCATGGTACACATGACGGGGCAGCGCACATCGAGCTGCGCGACATGCACAGAGCGGCGCGAGCATGTATCATTCGCCTAAACCGTACAAGCGGGTATCCGCCAACCTCTGGAGCGCGTTCATGGCCACCATTCAGCACGATGTCCCTGGAATCAACCTCGACTGGCTCAATGTTGATACCGACCAGGACATGGAGATCCAGACCGGTCGCAAGGGCCTGACGCTGGAGACGATCAATCAGCTGACCTACAGCGTCGACGACCACGATGAAGCCCGCCAGCGTCAGTGGGCGCCGCGTGGCGCGGTCGCCGATCCGCGCACGCCGTCGAACAGCGTCCAGCACCTGAACAAGGCCGACGTCTGGACCGAGTCAGCGATGCTGCTCTATGAGGAGGCGCTTCAGCGCCAGTGGTCCTCGGCGCGCGACATTCCCTGGGACACGATCGATGAGCTGCCGCCAGACCTCGAGCACGCGATGTGTACGCTCTGCACCTTCCTGACCCAGGTTGAATTCATCGCCGGCGACGTGCCCGGCCGCTTCCTCGAGCAGATTCACCCCGAGTTCTTCGAGTCACAGCTCTTCCTCGGCACCCAACTGATGGACGAGGCGCGCCACCTCGACGTCTTCCGCAAGCGCACGCTGATCAACGGCGGCGGGATGTCCGGCGCCGGTCTGGGCGCCGTGCAGCTGCTCGGCTCCGACGACTTCACCGAGATGACCGCGCTGCTTCACCTCGTCGGCGAAGGTTTTGTCCAGACCCTCTTCCGTATGGGCGAGCTGATCGCGCAGAACGAGGCCGAGAAGCGGATCTTCCGCCTCTCAGCGCAGGACGAGTCGCGCCACCTCGCCTTCGGCGTGACCCACCTCAAGTACACGGTCGAGACCGAGCCCTGGCGCAAGGAAGAACTGCACCACATCCTCGACATGCAGGAAGCGCTGCTGACCCAATCACAGCAGACCTCGCTGACCACGAACCCGCTGACCGGTGAAGCGCTGGCGATTCTCTCTGGCGGCGGCATCGAGCACCTCGACGAGGGCTACAACATGGTCATGCTGATGCGCAAGAAGCAGTTCGTCGAGTACGCCCACCGGCTGGAAGTGATCGGCCTGGATCGCACCGACCGCTTCGCGCCGGAGGTACGCGCTTTGGTGGGTGAGGACAACTAGCTCACCGGCTTCATACCTCGGAGAGTAGAGACACACCCGATGACGGCCGTGCAGCACGCGCGGCCGTCATTGCGTTGACGACACAGGACACAGATATTCGGGAGCCCACATGGAACTGTCGACGACGACCAAAGTGCGCGCGAAAAAGGCCGGCTGGTCGGACGAGCTGATCGAGCGCCTGGAGACCTCGCGCGCGACGAATCAGCAGGTCGAGAATCTGGCTCGCGGCGCACTAAGCGAGGGCAAGGTCAGCGGTTGGCTCGATTTCCTCGAAAACCACCCCGACAACCCCTTTGGCTCGGCGCCGTTCAACATCTTCAAAACGCCCGCCGAGACCGGGCTCAAAGCAGTGCCCGGACCGGACGGACTGCGCCTGCGCGACATCAACATCGGCAGTTACGGCGTAGTGCCCGATCAGTGGGATCTGCCCAACGATGCGCCGCGCGGCACGGAGTCAACCGGCCAGATCATGGCTGCCGGCTATTCGATCTTCGACAAGGCCGAGGTCTGGTCGGAGAACGCGGTCGATCTCTACGAAGACGCGATCAAAGATCGCTGGATCCCCGCGACTGAGCTTGACTGGGAGAACGGGCTCACCGATTTACCCGAAGAACTGGAGCGGGCGGGCGGACAGATCTGCACGATCTACTCAAATAACGGACTGGTCGAGCAGAAGATCATCGGTCGGTGGCTCGAGGAGATTTCCTACGGCTTCCACGAGGTCAAGCTGTTCCTCGCCACGCAGGCGTTCGACGCCGGCCGCAAGGTCGAAGTGCTGCGTAAGCGAGCGCTGATCAACGGCGGCGGACTGGGCCAGGCTCCGTTGGGCCAGATCTACCGCGGTTGGTATCAGGGACTGACTTTCACCGACATGCTGATCGCGCTCAACGTCGTCTACAAGAGCTACGAGGTCGCCCTGTTCGAGTCAGCGTCGGAGTGGGCGCAGACTGATGTCGAGCGCGACATCTTCGCCCTCATCGCCAAGGACTCCCGGCGACACCTGGAGTACGGTCTGGGCCACCTGGACTGGTACGCGCGCTACAAGCCGGATGCGGAACGACGGCTCAACATCCAGTTCCTGCGCGCCGAAGCGGCGCTGGTTCAGGAAATGCGCCTCTCGACAACTGAGCGCGAGGCGCTGATCGTGCTGATGGCGGGCGGCGTCGAAAACCTCCAGGCGGGCGTCGACCAGTTGAAGACACTGCGCCAGCGCCAGTACGACGCGTACACCGAGAACCTCGCCTCGATCAACTTCGACCGTCCGACGGTCCATCCCGGGCTGATTGGCCAGATCAAGGATCCGCTCGAGGGTGGGATTGTCGCTGTTCGCGCCGTGTCGCAGAACTAGCGTCAGCCGCCCAGCACTTCCGACGTCGGCGCCGGGCAGAGCGCTCGCAACGCCTGCGGTTCGATATCGATGGCGTACGATGTGGCCGGGCCCGGGTCTCCGTCGATCTGCATTGGCGGCGCGTCCCGTAGCGGCGCGATCTCGAGGTGACGGAAGCGCATATTCGTCACGCCTGGCCCCTGCGGCAGCCAGCCGTAGCGGGCGAATGGCGATAACGCGAGCGCGCGCCAGGGCGCTCCCTCAACGAGCAGCAGGTCCAGCTCGCCGTCGATGGCTGTAGCCCGCGGATTGACTTCCAGCCAGGTGCCGAGCATTCGCGTGTTACCGATCGTCAACATGGCGGCGTCAACGGTGAATGGCGCAGCGCCATCGAGGCTGAGCGAGATCGGCCAGGCGCGACGACCGAGCGCCTCTCGCACCGCCGACAGAAAGTAGGCGGGCTCGCCCAGCACGCGCTTCATCCGGCTTCGTCGCTCGCTGCCGACAATGCCGCTCACCGCTGCGGCGTCCAGTCCCCAACTCGCCATCAGCAGGAATCGTTGGGATGCGACGGAACCGTCGGGATTCGTTGACCAGACTCGTCCCGTGTCAAGCCACATCGTCTCACCATGGACGCCGTCCAACGCGGCCAGTTGGGCTGCGATTGCCGCCAGTGGCGTGTTCGGCAAGTTCGTTTCGTAGGCCCAGACGTTGGCGGTGCCCAACGGGACTGCGCCGAGCGCTATCGGAGAGCCGTTCGGCAGTCCCTGCAGGATCGCGGAGAGCGTGCCGTCGCCGCCGCAGCCGAAGATGGCGGCCGCGCCAGCTTCATGCGCGAGGCAAGCCGCATCCGCTGCTTCCGCTGGAGTTCTGGTCGTGACCACATACGCGTTGTGGCCCGCCTGTGAGCAGGCGGCGTGGCATATCGCAGACAGCTGGCGCGGTCGCAGCGTATTGCCGGCGTTCGGGTTGAGTACGAAGACGATGTCATTGGGCTGGATCTGCATTCGTGCAACATACGCCCAATTGGGCCTTCATGGGCTGACATATGCGAGTCAGCGGTTGAGATAAGCTGGTCTCTGATTGGAGCGAGCGCAACATGCCTGAGCGGAACGGCCTGGGCTGGGTACGGCTCGATCACCTGGCAATCGCGGCCGAGGACCCCAAGGCCGCCAGCAGGTTCTGGAGTCAGCTCTTCGGCCTCGAACTCGACCATTGGACCGTGTCCCATGAGGGCGGCTTCCGCGTCTCGCAGTTCCACTTTCCCAAGCGACAGACCGGGCTGGAGATCATCGGGCCGTTCGACGAGGACTCGTTCGTGCAGAAGTTCATTGACCAGCGCGGGCCGGGGATGCACCACATCACGGTCGAGGTCGAGGACGCTGACGCCGCCTGCGCCTACATCCGTGAGGAGATGGGCATCGAACCGCTGGGCGAGCCATACACCGACTTCGAATGGAATCAGTTCTTCATCCATCCACGCGACACCGGCGGCGTGCTGGTTCAGATTTACTCCTGGCTGCCTGGACGACGACCGGCTGACTGGCCCGACTGAGCACGATGTCGACAGGAACCGCGCCGACCGTTTCGCAACCGACCTACCGCGACGGTGACTTCGTACCAACCCGTGAGGTTCCGTTCTCGTCAGATTTGGATGAACTGATCGCCGAGATTCGCGCTGGTCGCGCTCCCAACATCGGTCGATTCTGTGGGTACTGCTCGGCGCCGATCGGCCAGGAGCACTCCTGTGGCATCTGCGGGGAGACCACCGATCGCACGCCCGCCGTCGACAAGATCGATCGAGACCTCGCGCAGATTTATCACGCCAAGCGCAAGCGCGAAGGTCTGTATGTGCATCTCGCCGCCTGGACCGGCATCCTGCTGGCCACCGCGCTCTCCATCCTGATGATCCTGCTGCTGCCCGGCTGGACCAAGGCCTTTGCGATCGCCTTCCTCGTCCTGGGTGGATATTTCGCCGGCGTCTTCTTCGGCAACGTGCTGATCCAGGGCGTGGCTTACCGAGCCGGCCTGAATATGTTCGCCAGGCGTTGGTCCGAATGGCGGTCGCAGAGTTGAGTGGTTGTATGCAGGGAACAGTGGCGGCTAGGTAGCTTTGCTGTGCCGCTCGGTGATCTGCTGGGCGGCGATCAGGAAGGGTGAGAATACATCAGAGGCGCCGGCTTGTCGCATCAGGTCTTCATTGCCTGGTCGGTTAATTCTGGTGATGATCTCGATTTCGGGAGCAATTTCACGGGCGCGGAGGGTAATGATCAGGTTGGCGCCATCGTCGCCGGTCAAAATGTAAAGACGCTCGGCGTGAGCGACTCCAGCGAGGTGCAAGGCGCTCGGTTCCGATGCGTCCGCTTCAACAACTAGCCAATCGCGGGCGCGGGCGCTCTCAGCAGCGTGGTGGTTTTGTTCGATCAGGACGAATGAATCGACCGGTTCGCCGGTACTCTCGATCACTAACGTGCCCATGCTGCCGGCGCCGACGAAGATGGTGTGCCCTGACAACTGGTCAATCATACGGCGCTGCCTTCGTTCCTGGACGTCGCGGTAGAGGTCGCCCTCAAGGATTAGGGTAGCGATGGCGGCGAGCAGGTAGAGGGCGATGCCAACGCCAAACAGCATCAGAAAAATGGTGAAGAGCCTGGCCTCGCGGCTGAGCGGGTGCACTTCCTGGAAGCCCACGGTCGTCAGCGTCAGCGTCGTCTGATAGAGCGCGTCGAAGGGCGAATAGTCGTCGATCAGCACGTAACCAGCGACGCCCACGGCCATGGTCAGGACGATCCCGGCGATCGCCCACACCGTGCGCTGCAGGGCCGCTTCTGGCGCCAGTGGGACAGCGAAGCGGATGAGCCGCCAGGCGAGACGAAACGGCGCCGTCGCTAACCGACGTGCCAACCGTATCCGCGGCCTCACCCATCCCGTCCAATCGCTGCGCTCAGGATCGGGTCAGCGTCTTTCGACGATGCGTGACGAAGTCATGCAGGACGTACTCGCCCAGCTCATCCGGCTGGCTGTAGAACACGCGCCCGCCATTGATCCGCGCCACGCGGTCGACGAATTCCTTGAGGTAGTAGCTGCGGTCGAGCATGAAGACATTGATCACAATGTCTTTCTTCGTGCAGTGCCTGACCTCTTTGAGCGTTTCCCGAATCGTCAGTGGAGAAGGGGGGTAGGCGAAGTACGAGCGTCCCTGTTCGAGATGCGCGGTCGGCTCGCCGTCGGTGATCATGATGATCTGTCGCGTGCCGAGCTTGTGCTTGGCCAGCAGCTGCTGCGCGATCAATAGCGCGTGGTGCATATTGGTACCGAGCACGGTTTCATCCCAGCGCACGTAGGGCAGCTGGTCAGCCTTGAGTTCGCGCGCATAGGCGCTGAAGCCGATCAGGTACAGCGAGTCGCGCGGGTACTGCATCCGAATCAGGTTGTTCAGCGCCATCGCGACTTTCTTGGCGGCCTGGAACGATCCGCGCAGCGCCATCGACCAGGAGAGGTCGAGCATCACCACGGTCGCCGTCTGCGTCAGCGTCTCGGAGCGGTAGACCTCGAAGTCGTCGGGGGTGAGACGCACAGGAAGTTGGGGACCGCCTTCAGGAGCGGTACGCAGGATGGCGTTGGAGATCGTCTCTTTGAGATGCAGATGGAATGGGTCTCCGAACTCGTAGGCCTTGGTGTCGTCAGCGCGGTCGCCGTAGCGACCGGTCTCAGGCACGTTGTGCTTGCCGAAGTTCTGACGCTTCAGGTTGGCGTAGATCTCGGCCAGCGCCTTTTCGCCGATACGGCGGTTGCCACGCGGAGTCAGCTCGTATGAGTTGCCCTTCTTCTCGAGGTAGCCAGCCTCTTCCAGCAGTTCCAGCAGTTGCTTGAGCTGTTCGAGAATTTCCCGCGCCTCCTCGCCCATCAGCTCTTCGAGCAAATCTGGGTCGATGTCCTCGATGTTGCCGCCGTACTGCACCCGCTCGAGGGCGCGTTCAAGTTCGTCCAGCTGTTGCATGTCGCCCATCAGCGACATCGCAGCCTGCAGATCCAACTCTTCCTGCCCACGAAACGGGTACTGATTCAGCATGTCTCGCATCGGGTAGAGCGCTTCCAGATTCTGCGCCAATTGCGCCAGTTCCTGGCCCATGCCCATTTCGTCCATGCGCTGCTGCATCAGATCATTTAGCTGCTGACGCATGTCGCCCGGCAGCGACGACATCAGATTCTGCATCTGCGCGGCTTGACGCTGCATCTGCTCGACCAGTTCCTCCAGCGACTGCGGCGGGTTGTCACCGAACATGTCGCCGTACTGGTCCATGAAGTCATCAAAGCGAGGATCCTCGCCGCGACGCTGACGCTCCAACATCTCGTTGAGGTCCTGCATCATCTGCCGCATGCGCTCCATGTCCTCGGGCGACATATCGGAGAGCATCTGATTCATGTCGTTGAAGAAGCGATTCATCATCGCCTGCTTCAGCTGCTCGAGCAGTTCCTCGTATTTCTGACGAGCTTCTTCGTTCTCGAACTCGTACTCCTGCAGCTCTTTGACCTGGCCGGCGGCGTCCTCAGGCAACCGATCGATCTGCTCCTGCTTGCGCTCCAGACGCTGACGCAGGGCTTCCTTCAGCCGATCCATCTCCTCTTCGGTCAACGGAGACATCTGCTGCTGTCCGGACTGCTGGCCAGATTCCGGACCTGTTTGCTGGTCGCCCGCTTGACTCTGCGGCTGGCCTGCTTCGCTCGGTTCGCCTGACTGCGATTCGCCCGTCGGCTGCTGAGGCTGCGGGCGTGGCCCAACCTCATCCATTCGATCATCCAACGTGTCGCGCTCAAGGTCGAGAATCTCGTCGAGCTGGCGTTGGATGTCATCAAACACCGACGACAGGTCAAAGCGCTCAAGCTGCTGGCGGCGCTGCTGCCGCAGGCGCTGGAGCAGGTCCCGCATTCCGTCGGTGCGATCGCCGTCCGGCCTGCGTATGCCGCGCTGCATCATGTTGCGCAGGGCCTGCTGCAGGTCGCCAAACGAGAGCAGGTCGTCGGAGAGCGATTGCAGCACGTCGTCGGCGTCGAGCGCGGGAACGTCCTGCGTGCCATCCCACTGCGAGTATCGGAATCGGGTGGGCATGGCTCACTCCATCAATCTTGTCTGTGTCTGGCCGGCGACGTGCGGTCAGGCGCGGTAGAACACGTTGCCGCCGACGACATCCTTGTTCAACCGCTTGTTCAGATGCAGGCCTTCGAGCAAAAACTCAATCGCCGCGGCGAGCGAGGCCGCGTCCTCGCCGACGTCCAGTGGTTGTAGCGCCTCGTCAAGACCTTCGATTCGCCCGACGATCGTCGCATAATCGCCGGCCCTGAGCGCCTCACCGACCTCAACCGCGAGCCCGGAGCGGAACTGGGCGATCACCAGTTCCAGCGCGCCGAGATCGAAATAGCGCCCGAAGACGACAGCGATCGCGCCCGCGATCAGCTTCTCGATCACCTTCTCGTCCGCGCCCTCGTCTACGGTCTCAAGCTCCATCTTGCCCTGTAGCGCAGGCGCGAGATGCCAGAGGTCGCAGATACGCGGCGCAACCTGATTCTCGCCGGCGAGAATTGCGCGGCGCATGGCGTTTGCGGTCAGCGTCTCGTAACCGGCGATCGACGCTCGCACCGAGACGCCGGAACGCTGCGAGACATCCGGGCTGCGCCGCGCCAGGCGCACGATCTCGGCGACGATCTCGGCCATGTAGTCAGGCGTGTTGATCTGGCGTCCGGGCGCAGCCATTGGCGCTGATTCCTGAGAGACGATTTCCAGTTCCGTCTCCAGTTCAGACGGATAGTGCGTGCGAATCTGCGCGCCGTAACGGTCTTTGAGCGGTGTAATGATGCGGCCGCGATTGGTGTAGTCCTCGGGATTGGCCGAGGCCACAATCAATACGTCCAGCGGCAACCGCACGCGGAAACCACGAATCTGGACGTCACGCTCTTCCATGATGTTGAGCAGACCGACCTGAATACGCTCGGCCAGGTCGGGCAGCTCGTTGATACAGAAGATGCCGCGATTGGTGCGCGGGATCAGCCCGAAATGGATCGTGAGTTCATCAGAGAGATAGCGACCTTCAGCCACTTTGATCGGGTCGACCTCGCCGATCAGGTCGGCGATCGTGATATCGGGCGTGGCCAGTTTCTCGCCGTAGCGGTCGCTGCGTGGGATCCAGCGGATTGGCGCCTCATCGCCCAACTCTTCGACCTGCTGCTTGCCCTCGAGCGAGATTGGAGCGAGCGGTTCCTCGAAGATCTCAACTCCCTCAAGCACCGGCGTCTCGTCATCGAGCAGGCCGGTCAGCGCGCGAATCATGCGACTTTTGGCCTGTCCGCGCTCGCCGAGGAAGATCACATCCTGTTCGGCTAGCAGCGCGTTTTCGAGCGCAGGCACGACTGTGTCCTCATACCCGTGAATCTCGGGGAAGAGCGGCCCACCCGCCTCGAGCCGCGCGATCAGATTGTCGCGAATCTCTGCCCGGACGGTTCGAGGTTGGTATCCGGATTCCTTCAGCTGCCCCACAGTGGCCGGTTTTGCGCTCACATCGACTCCTTCCATCGCTGCCCAGTCCAACACTGGTCGCAGGACTGTGGCAACGCCACATCACCTGGCTCGGTCACTGTGCCTCGGCCAATGCCCGAAGTGCCTCATCTCGCCCGAAGCGAGGCAGCGGTCGCGTCTGGCCGCCGTGATTGAGTGTAGCGCGTATCCCATCGCGTACCTGCCCGACATGGCATGCAGGCACACTCGCTCTCGCCAATTCAGCGAGCGCATGATCGACGGCGTCCGCCGAGACCGCGGCCAGCAGCGTGCCCGAACCGAGCAATCCGAGCGGGTCGAGTTGACGCTCAGCGCAGATCGCCAGCGTCTGCGGCAGCCAGAGGATGTCCTCGAAGACAAGCTCGGCAACCAGGCCAGCCGCCTCTGCCAGCTCCGCCGCTGCGGTCGCGATCCCGCCCTCGGTCACATCATGCATCGCATGCACGCCATCGACATTTCGTAGCGCGCGAGCCGCCGGCGCGATACTGATGCCCGGCGACTCAAGCAACTCGGGATAGCCCAGAATCGCAGTACCCTCGACCGCCGCCGCTCCCGCCTGAATGATCGAGTCACCGTCATGTGCGCCGTCGGAAGGAATGATCTGTCCCATTGGTGCGCTGCCGATCATGGCGCAGGAGACGACGGCGCGGCTCACGGCGTCGGTCACTTCTGTGTGTCCGCCAACGAGCGCGATCCCAGCCTCGCGGCAAGCGTTATGCAGATCCCTGAGGAGCGCTCTCACATCGTCAGCGCTCACACCCGCTGGAGCGAGCACCGTAGCGACCAGCCACTGAGGCTCAGCACCGACGACGAGGATGTCGTTCGCGTTGACCGTGACGGCCAGCTTGCCGACGTCGGCATCGACGAACGTGATTGGATCCGAGCTCATCACCAGCGCCTGGCCGCCCCACTCAACGATCGCGGCATCCCGTCCAACGCCTGGACCCTGCAACACCCGCGCATCCTCAATCAGACCCGACGAATCAAAGACCGCCGACAACAGCGACATCGGCGCCTTTCCCAGCCCCATACCCCCCGCCAGATTCATCGAATCAGCCACAACCTGCCCCTTCCATCATTCCAGCCTCCATCCATCGTGCCTGTCTCCCTTCCTTCATCGTTCCGGCCCTCTTCCATCATCCTGCCTCCCCTCCGTCATTCCTGCGAAAGCAGGAACCCACCTGTGCAGAAAACAACGAATACATCCGACACGGACCACGGCGCCCAACCCCAAGCCATAGCGAGTTGCATATGCTGACGCTATGAACGCGACGTTAACAGAGCACGTAGGCGGCCTCGCATGGTCAGAGGACCCGCTGGGCCTTGAGTTGAACGCGCTGCGAATCGACGTTGAAGGCGCGGCGCCACGCTCGGTGTCACTGCCACGCCGAGGACCGATCAAGCCATCCCAATTCGACCAAGCGGAAACACTCAGCGCCGTCCGCGACGCGCTGCTCGATGCTGAACAGACTTTGGCCGGGCCAGCAGTGCTGCGCTGGCGTTCGGACGGCTCAGGCGGCGTCGATACCAGCGACGCGCGTCTGATCGACGAGCCGCTGCCCTGGGGCGGCGGACCCGGTCGTGGCATGCCTCATACGCCAAGCGAGAAGGATCGTTGGTCACGAGCGAACGCGGGCGAAGTGATCCCCAATGTGATGACGCCGCTGAGCTGGTCGGTGATTTCTGATCCCCTGGACCGTGGGTTTCACGCGCCATGGGGCGAATGGACCGAGGGTCGGCGGTTCGTCGCCCTGTACGACGGCTACGCCTACTTCAACGTCGGCCTGATGATGGAGCTGATTCAGGTGCGGCTGGGACTCACGGGCGCGCATTTCCTCGAAGCCATGGGCGGTCCGGAGGCCGCGGAAGTCGTCAGCGCAGGCGGCAATGGCGAGCGATCAACAAAAATCCAATGGCTCACCATGCTGCGACAGATTCCATTTATGATTCGCTGGCTGCGCGATCAGGATCAGTTGCCCAAGCGCTGGCTGGTTGAACGAAGCTCAGTGGAAGCGGAACGAGATCGGCTCAAGGCGCTCGACAGCGCCACAATGACCGATCGCGAGCTGTTTCGCGAACTCGCGCGTTCCAGCGCCGAGAGCGAGCGCCAGACGCTCTTCCTGATGCGCGCGCAGTCGGCGGTCTTCAGCGCGGCGCAAGGCCTGCTCTGGGCAACCGACCGTTGGCTGGGCGCCAATCAGCGTGACCTGGCGCTTTCAGTCATGCAGGGGCTGGACGGCGTGCGCACGCAGGAAGGCAACATCGCCCTTCGTCGGATTGCGCAGCGCGCAGCCAGCGACGCAACCGCCGCCGACTTCGTCCGCCAGCATGACGCCGACCACCTCTGGCCAGCGGTGCACAGCGACCGCTTACCGCACCCGATCCAATGGCTGCGCGAAGACCTGGACGAATTCATGGCCGAGTACGGTCATCGCGCGGCGGGTGAGCTGGAAGCGTCCGAACCCCGCTGGGTTGAACGACCGCAGCTGATCCTCGATACCTTCCGCGAATATGTGCTCAACCCTGAGGGCAACCACCCGGACGAAATCATCGAACGACAGCACAGCGCCCGGCGTGAGGCCGAACGACAGATTCGAGAGCGTCTCTATCGCAGCCCGCTCGGCCGCTTGCGTTGGCCGCTGTTCCAGGCCCAAATCCGACAGGCCCGACGGCTACAGCCGCTGCGAGAAAATCCGAAGTTCAGCCTGCTGGAGCTTTCGTTGCAGCAACGGCTGCTCTGGAACGAGCTGGCCTCACGCTGGATCGACCGTGGGCTCATCAACCACGTCGATGACATCTACTACCTGCTCTTCGACGAGCTGGCGACGCTCACCCGTCGCTCTGGCGATCCACTTGTCGCAGCGCGTATGCAGAGTCGCATTCGTCGACGCCGATTGCAGTTTGCAGAGTGGAAACAGTCACAGGCTCCGCCGCTACGAGATCGATTCGGGCTACCCATCGGCGTGGAGAGTGACGAGCAGACTGAACAATCCGGCGGCGCTCCGCAGGCCCAGGCGGAGACAGCGCCAACCGAGCCGCCGCTCACGCTACCGCTCACCCTGCGCGGCATCGCCGCCTCGACCGGCGAGGTCGAAGGTCGCGCCCATGTGGCCGAGTCGGCCGCGACCGGTCGAGAGCTCACCTCCGGACAGATCCTCGTCGCGCGCTTCACCGATCCAGGCTGGACGCCGATCTTCCCGCTCGCAGCGGCGGTCGTGACCGAAATCGGCGGCGTCCTCAGTCATGGAGCCATCGTCGCTCGGGAGTTTGGCATCCCGGCCGTCGTCAACGTGCAACAGGCGACGCAACGGATTCGCTCCGGAGACCTGCTGCGCGTCGACGGTTCCAGGGGGCGAGTCACCATCGTCGAGCGCGGCTAGCCGCTCAGGCTAGGGGCGGTGTCGGGTCCAGCAGCGACTTCGTCTGACCATCAACCAATAGCGGCATGTAGTCCCAGCCCGCCAGCAAGAGCGGATCGATCCCGCGCAACGCCGTCGTGACCAGCTCCCGATCGAGGCGATTGGCCAACGTGATCATCGAGGCGATGCGGAATCCGCCCACTCCGCCGATCGCTTCCTCCGCTTCGCGCAGTGAGCGCCGCATCAGCCGCCTGACCGCGCGTCCGTCGACCACCGACGTCGGCGGCGCACAGATCACGATCGGTTCCTTGACGCCATCCAGCCGCTGAATTCGCCAGGCATCCTCGCTCTTGACAGTGGTCGTCGTGCCATCCTTGCGGATGCCGTTGGCCACAAGCACGAGGAAATCGACCATCTGCGTGATCTTCCGCTCGTCCTCGGGCAGGCGATGGATGTTGGAAGCATCGAGTTGATACTCGCCCATCACCTGATTCGTGAATCGCGCCCACTGTTGAGACAGTCCGCCAAGCACGCTCATATATGAGCCGTCGCTGCCGGTCTTGCGGATGGCGACCTCAACTCTGAACGTCACCTCTCCCCTGTCGCCGACCTCAAGTTCGCGCGCAGCGTCAGCGACGAGTCCGGCCGCGTGATCAGCGTCCTCAGGCAGCGACGCGCCAGGCGGAACCCAGAGCACTACGTCGCGCGCGCCATATGCATGGAGCCGCTCCTCGAGCTCCACCTTACGAGCGAGCATGGTCCCGTCCGACTGCAACGCCGACAGATCGAACAGCGGGCAAACAGCAGCGACGCCCACAGCGCCATTCGCGCGGAACACGGTCGTCAGCGAGCTCGCCGCAGGCGGTTCGAACGACACATCAGTAGCGCCATGCGCGACCAATGCATCGCGAGTCATCGCCACAGCGGCAAGTGTCAACTGCTGTCGAGGATCCATCGCTGGCAGCCTATCGCTTTACTCCCTGGGGGGAAGCCCCCTCAGCCGCTACGCGGCAGCTCCCCCAGAGGGGGAGCCTTGTTCCCGCACTTCCCCCGCTGGGGGAAGTCGCCACGCAGTGACGGATGGGGGCTTCCCCTGCCTTCATCATGCTCACCTCTCCGTCGTTCCTGCGAAAGCAGGAACCCATACGGAGTCGGCTGATCTGATATTGGTTCCCGCGCTCGCGGGAACGACGAGCAATGGGCGAGGAATACTCCGGGCAACTCCCTCGCCCTGTGTCCGAAGCCCCCTCAGCCGCTACGCGGCAGCTCCCCCAGAGGGGGAGCTCTGTTCTTCCCCCGCTGGGGAGTGATGGATGGGGTGATCAGCTAGCGCGCGTTACTCGGCTCTGGAGGCGCTGGACGGTGGCGTGGACGGCAACCAGACGATGATCGTCGTGCCGACGCCGAGACTGCTCTCTGCCGCGACCCGGCCACCGTGCGCCCTCACGATCTCCCTCGAGATCGCCAGCCCCAGACCGGCGCCTGGGCCAGTCCGTGATGCTGGCTGCCAGAAACGATCGAACAGGCGGTTGAGATCGTCGGGCGCGATCCCCTCGCCGGTGTCGGCGACCCTGATTTCCAGCCCCTCCTCCAGCCCACGCGCCGAAACGGTAATCGACCCGCTTACGGTGTGTCGCAGCGCATTGTCGAGCAGGTTGCTCAGTACCTGCACCAGACGGTCATAGTCAGCCTCAATGACCGGAGCGTCCGCCGCGGGCTCGAAGCGAAGCGCGATCCCCTGCTCCTCCGCCCGACCGCCGAACATCGCTTCGCCATAGCCAAACAACTCATCCAACTCGATCCGGGACAGCTGTAATCGGTACTGGCCGGCTTCCAGCCGAGAGAGGTCCAGCAACTGCTCGATCATCCGCAGCATCCGCCGAGTCTCCTCATGGACCACTTCGAGCGATGACGCCTGACGCTGCGGATCGGTCACTGTGCCGTCACGCAGGGCTTCGACGAACCCTCTGATCGACGTCAAGGGCGTGCGCAGCTCATGCGAGACATCGGCGATGAAGCCGCGCATCGCCCGTTCGTTATCGGCCACGCGGTCGGCCATGGCATTGAATACGGCGGCGAGTTCGCGCACCTGCGCCGGACCGGTCTCCGCGGCGCGCATGTCGTAGCGGTCAGGGCCAAATCGTCGAACCACTGCGGTCAAGGCTTCCAGTGGGCGCAGCAGCTGGCGCGAGAGCAACATCGCGATCACTACAGCGGCAGCCAAACCGGCCAGACCAGAGACAATCAGACGCCGAATCAGCTCATCCAGCGACCCGAAGCGGTGCGGGTCACCAAAGGTGACGGCCATCAGGATGCCGCCATCTGGCCGCCCGGGGTTGGCCGGCGGGACCAGGACTCTGACCAGGGTCAGTCTCCAGTCCTCGCCGATATACAGCTTGGTATCCAGCCACTCAGTGAGACCCGCTTTTTGCACAACGGCTGTATAGGTCAGTCCCACATTGTCGTCTTTGAGACCTTGTGCAGGCTCAAACCCCGTCAGCACCCGCCCGGCGCCATCGGTCAGGATCACAATCAGCTCCGCGTGTTCCGCCTGCTCGCGGATGATTGTGACCAGCTGCTCTCGGTTTAACACCTCCGCGCGCCGAAGCTCTCGCACGATCTCGACGCTCAGGGCATTGCCGGCGGTGCGTAACTCCGAGCGGTCGATGTTGTCGCGATAACCGCCGAAGAGCGAGAAAAAGACAGCGGCAGAGACAACCAGCATGACCAGAACGAGCCCGGCAAATCCGAGAAAGAGCCGCAGCCCGTACCCGTTCATTGCGCGCTCCCTGAACGCTTCCCAAACAGAAAGTGATTATGCCCCTTGGTACACGCGCTCGCCGATACTGCCGCCGCTAGGTCGCCACCAATTTGTAGCCGACCCCGCGTACCGTCTCGATCGACACTCCAGGGTCGCCGCCGTCGGGCGAGAGCTTCCGCCGCAGCTGATTGACGTGCACGTCGACGGTGCGAGTCTCGCCAAAATACTCGTAGCCCCAGACCTGCTCCAGCAGCTGTTCTCTGGTCAACACAATGCCGCTGTACTCGGCCAACTGCTTGAGCAGCTCAAATTCCTTGTTGCGCAGTTTGAGCGTAGTTCCAGCAAGCGTCGCCTCTCGTCGATCCCAGTCGAGACGCAGCGGCCCCACTTCGAAGCTCCCGCGCGATCCTGGACCGGAACTCTGACGCCCCGCCGACGCGCGGCGCAGGATCGCCTTGACTCGCGCAGTCAGCTCGCGCGGATGAAACGGTTTGCCGAGATAATCGTCAGCGCCAAGCTCCAGCCCGACGATCCGATCCACTTC
>RKRS01000026.1 GCA_007571275.1 Dehalococcoidia bacterium | reverse complement strand
GCGTGACGCGCGCAACCGTTGGGCGCATCAGCAGCGCTTTTCCAGCGATGACACGGAGCGAACGCTCGATACCGCCGCGCGTCTGCTGACCGCGGTTTCCGCCTCGCAGGAGGCCGATCTGGTCGCCAGGATACGTACCGATCTGCGTCGAGAGGTATACGACCAGCAGGTGCGCACCGAGAAGCACCGTCGTGGTGGATCGCTGATCGAGACCTCCACCGGCAGCGCGCTGCAGCCCTGGCGCGAGGTAGTGAGTCCGCACCCGGACGTTCGCAGCGGCAGCTATCAGCAAGCCGAGTTCGCGGCTGATCTGTGGCAGGTGCATCTGGGCGAGGGATCGGACGAGTACCGCGATCCGGTCGAGTTCTTCCGTCGCACCTACCTCACCGAGAGTCTGAAACGGTTGCTGATCTCAGGGCTCGAGCGGCTCGCTGGTCGGGGCGGCGATCCGGTCGTGCAGCTGCAGACGAACTTCGGCGGCGGCAAGACGCACTCGATGTTGGCCCTGTATCACCTCTGCTCGGGCGTTGAGCTGTCGCAGCTGCCAGGCGTCGACGCGATGCTGGCGGAGACGGAAGTCGAGCGGTTGCCGAAGGTGCGTCGGGTGGTGTTGGTCGGCAACAAGATTTCGCCCGGCAATCCGGTGCGTAAGGACGACGGTACGGTCGTGCGGACACTCTGGGGTGAGCTGGCCTGGCAGCTAGGTGGTCGCGAGGCGTATGCACGAATTGCGGCGGACGATCAGCATGCCTCAAATCCGGGTGATCGATTGCGCGAGCTGTTCAACGAATACGGGCCCTGTCTGGTGTTGATCGACGAATGGGTCGCGTATGCGCGTCAGTTGCATGATGAGGCAGATTTGCCTGGCGGCGATTTCGAGACGCACTTTACGTTCGCCCAGGCTCTGACCGAGGCAGCGCGCGGATCACGCAACTGCCTGCTGCTGATTTCGCTGCCGGCCTCGGACGGCGCGGTCTCGAACGACGTCGAGGTGGGCGGACGTCGCGGACGTGAGGCGCTGGAGCGGTTGCGCAATGTGGTCGGTCGAGTGGAGTCATCCTGGCGTCCGGCGACGGCTGAGGAGGGGTTTGAGATCGTGCGTCGGCGGCTGTTCGAGCCCTTGGCCGGCGACGCGGAGTATCGGGCCCGCAATCTGACGGCGCGCGCCTTCGCCGATTTGTATCGCAACGACCGCGGCGAGTTCCCCACTGAGACGAACGAGGCCGATTACGAGCGTCGTATCCAGGCCGCGTACCCGATTCACCCGGAAGTCTTCGACCGGCTGTACTCGGATTGGTCGACGCTGGTGAACTTCCAGCGAACGCGCGGCGTCTTGCGGCTCATGGCTTCGGTGATCCACAGTCTGTGGGAACACGGCGATCGCAATTCGATCATTCTGCCTTCGATGATCCCGATCGACGACACACGCGTGGCCGCCGAGCTGACGCGTTATCTGTCGGACAACTGGCGTCCAATCATTGAACGTGACGTCGATGGACCGACATCGCTGCCAGCCAAGATCGACGAGGAAGTTGGCAATCTCGGCCAGTTCCGCGCCACTCGGCGGGTAGCGCGGACGATCTATCTCGGCTCAGCGCCCACGCTGGGCACAGCGCAACAGGGGATCGATGATCGACGGATCAAGCTCGGTTGCGTGTTGCCGAACGAATCGCCGAAGATCTTCGGCGACGCAATCCGCCGACTCGCGTCCCGGGCGACCTATCTCTATCAGGACGGGCCGCGTTACTGGTATTCGACCAAGCCGACGGTGCAAAAGCTCGCCGCCGATCGGACCCAACAGATTGAACGCGACCCAGATCGGATCCACAGCGAACTCAAACGACGCTTGCAGGACAACCTGGGAGTCAAGCCGCGGAACCAGGCGCGTCGAGGCGACTTCTACGCCGTGCACCTGATGCCTCGCGACGCCAGCGATGTGCCCGATCAACGCGAGGCGCGGCTGGTCGTGCTGGACTCGGATGGCGCCTACTCGAAAGGCGACCGCAATCCGGCCGAAGCGGTGGCGCAAGCGCTCCTCGTGTCACGCGGCAGCGGCCCGCGTCTCTATCGCAACACGCTCGTCTTCCTGGCCGCCGATCAGGTGCGACTGCAGGAACTGGAGGGGGTGATATCTCGCTACTTAGCCTGGGGCTCAATCCTCGACGAGCAGGAGCAGCTCAATCTCGACCCGCACCAGACCAAGCAGGCGGAGTCCCAACGTGACTCCGCGAATGAGACTGTTGTTGGGCAACTGGACGACGCATTTTGCTGGATCATGGTTCCGATCCAGGCGAAGCACGAGGCTGACATCCGCTGGCAAGCGGTGCGCCTCACTGGGCTGAGCCAGGAACCGCTCGCGGTTCGCGTCAGCAGCAAGCTACGTCGCGATGAACTGCTCGTCGACAAACTCGGCCCGACGATCGTCCGCAAGTACCTGGATGATGTTCCGCTCTGGCGCGGCAATCACGTGCCGGTCACAACGTTGGTTGATGACTACGCCCAGTATCTCTACCTGGACCGATTGACCCAGCCGGACGTGCTAATCGACGCGCTGCGCTCTGGTGTCAACCTGATGACATGGGCGGACGAGACGTTCGCCTACGCCGAGTCGTTCAATGAGCAGACGGGGCAATACGTCGGCCTGCGAGCGGGAACGGTCGGTGAGATATCGCAGGACGACCCAGGCCTGATCGTTCAGGCGCAAGTCGCACAGGAACAACGACGCGAGCAACATGGTTCGGGAGCGGAGCCGCCGCCCTGCACGGGAGAGCCCGTCTCGCCACTGCCTGTCCCGCCCACGATTCATCGGCGCTACCACGGGACGGTGCGCCTCGATCCGAGCCGGGTCGGCCGGGTCGCCAGCGAGATTGCGGATGAGGTGATCACTCATCTGGTCAATACAGCTGGCGCCAATGTCACGGTGACGATTGAGATCGAGGCAGACCTGCCGAACGGCGCGTCCGAGCAGGCGGTGCGGACGATCACCGAAAACGGCAACACGCTGAAGTTCGAGCCAGGCTCCGGCTTCGAAGGAGATTAAGCCTCCGCAGCACGAACTCAGGCATGCCGCTCGCCGAATCGTGCTGACACTGTTTCCAGTGGCCTGCAGCGTTCGAGATCACGACCACGGCTATCGGACGCCCTACCGACGACATTCGTCGGCGGCTGGACGTCCGCTCGGGTCAGTTGTCTTCGTCTTCGACGTCCTCCATCGCCGAGTCGTCCGACGAACTGGCGCCGGACCACCGCGTCTCGAACAGCAGGACGCCGGTTCCATCCATCAGCGTGTCGCCCTCAGATGAGCTGGCCGCGGTACCGGGCCGGAACGTGCGGCTGAACTCATGCGATTGAGACCACTGCAGATTCTCCTTCTCTGCGTAGTAGAAATTGCGGGCGCCAGGACACTGCGCCTCTCCATCTGACCAGCGGAAGCAAACTTCGAAGTAGTAGCGGCAGTCGTTTGCCTGACGCAGCCGGGCTCTCACTTGGCCGATATCAACCTCTTTCTCGTCAATCGTCATGATCACGGACGAGCTCAGATACCAGTCATCGAGCTTGTCGTTGTCAATGATTTGCTGCGGTTGCAGGGTTCGTGCGTCCTTCGGTTCCGGAAGAATCCGCTCTGCATCCTTCGGCCTGAATCCGAACTCGACCTCAACATCACCAACCGCGGTGTCGTTGCGCCGCGCATTGACGCGACCCGTGACCGTGATCTCGGGGACCAACACCGTCACGGTCACCGAGGCGGAGACGCTCGCCGACGGTGCGGCGTCGTCGGTGACCGTCACGATTGCGGTCTGACTTCCCGCCTCGTCCTGGCAGGTCAGCGTGAACGGGTTCGACGTCGTCTCGACGTCATCGACCTCGACCGTATACGGCGGCGTGCCGCCTGAGACCGTCCAACTCAGCGACACCGTCCCGCCCTCGTCGCAGCTGTCTGGCATCGCCTTGACATTCGTCAGGCTGAGCGGCTGGGGTTGTGTCGGTGGTGGCGGCGGTGGTGGGATCGTGACGTTCAAGGTCCCAGTCCAGCTCTCCTCGTTCGCTGGATTGGCGCTGTCTTCGACTGTGACCTCGACCGTCTGGGTGCCTTCCGTGCTCTGACATTGCACGTTGACCGGACTCTCCGTCACCACAACTCCGTCCACTTTGACGGTGTAGGTTGGCCTGCCACCGCTAACTGACCAGGCCAGCTCGACGGTCCCATTCGGCGCGCAGCTGTAGGCATTCAGGCTGGCCTTCAGCTCTAGTGGTGGCGGAAACACTGTGACCTGAAGCTTGTCCGACTTCTGAAGGGGTGGCGTGCTGCTGTCGCTGGCTTGCACAATGATGTCCTGGAGCCAGGAAAGGGCGCTGTCTGGCACCTGCTCGGGGCGCTCCTTGCAGACCACGCTGGCGGGCTTGGACGTCACCTCCGTACCGTCGACCGTGATGCTGAACGGCGAGCGGCCGCCGGTGACATCCCAGGTCACATCGACGCTCTCACCAACCTGACACGAGACCTGCTCCTGGCTGGACGAGGCCTGGTTGACCGACGCTTGACTGGACGGCGTCAGGCAAATGCCCGGTCCCTGGCAGAACCACGCATTGATCGACAGCGCCTTCAGCGTCTTCCCCGTGACGCTTACCCAGTTGGAGGAGTCTTGGTTGCTGCCGTACCAGGCGCGCAGCTCGAGTTCGTACTCGGTGTCAGGGTCGAGCCCACCGACCGTGTACTCCGTCGTCCCCGCGCGGACCTCGTCCGGCCAGGACCCCGATGGCGGAATCGGACAGGCAGAACCGCGCACGCCGTTCGGATGTTCCCAACACTTGATCTGGAAGGCTGTCTCCAATCCGTTCACGGCCCTTGGCCAGGACAGCTTCAGTCGGGTGTCCGATACCGCCACCGGCCCTCCACCTTGGTGACGTCCAGGTCGGGAGGATCAACTGCTATGTCGATGGTCTGACGATCGCCGCTGCCGTCCCGCAGCAGTGCAAATCCGACCAACCTCGGAGTCGTCGGATGCGGACAGGGCGCCTCACCAGACGTGCCGCTCATTTCCGTGTCTTCAATCCAGACCGTTGCCTCATTCTTAACGTCTGAGCGATCCGGCGTCACCAACCATCTCAGGTTCTTCGCATTCTCACCCAGGGTGCAGGATGTCGGAGCATGCTTGAACATAAACCTGAGATCCTCGCTAGCATTGAGCGGGTTGTTGCTGTACTCGCGGTCGTAGACGGGAAGCTCCAGCTCGGCCACACGCGTGAGACCTGACGCTTCATGTTCCGCCCGCACGACCAGCTCGACGATCTTGTCCGAACCGCTGTCTGAGATGTTCGAGCAGGGCACCATAGCGCCCGCCAACTCAACACCGTCGAGCGTCAGCTCCAGCTCGACCCCTGACAGTTGCTCGGGTGTCCACCAGTTGACCTGCAGCTCCTGCGTCGCGTCCGTTCCGCTCACGTAGCACGAGGCCGGCGAGACGCTCGCCGTCAGCCGCAGCGGCAGCTGCGCGACGGTACCCGTGGCCGTCACGATCCGACTCGCCCAGAGCGGCTCGCCCCAGGTGTAGAAATCCTTCCGCGTGTCCTCTCCATCAGGCGGAGGCGGATGGGTCTGCAGCTGGGCTCCACTCACTCCCCGATCCGTGGAACTCGTCTCCCGCAGCAGCGTGTTGAGCCGC
>RKRS01000102.1 GCA_007571275.1 Dehalococcoidia bacterium | reverse complement strand
GGGCACTTGTCCTGCACAGCGAAGATCTCGCCATGCACGTTGGCGACGCACACGCGAGTCCCGTCCAGATCAGCAGCCGTGACCTCGCCCGGCGGCAGCTCCGACAACGGACAGACGGCGGTTTCAGTCACAGCATCCCCCTGACGACTCCTCAAAACGCGTTCTGGCTGTGACTGATCATCGCCGTTGCCTCTTTGATAGTCAATCTGGGCAATCTGAGGGTCAGTGCACACTCACGATCCATAACCCAGCTCACTGCGGCAGGGCGCTCATACACTGAGGACATGCCTCCGACCAGTCGATTGAACGGATCGTCAGTGATGGACTTCGAGCAGTATCTCTTCCCGCCGCGCGTGGCCATCGTCGAAGTGGCCGGACAGATCGGCGGTCGCATCAACCCGCGCGACCTCTCCAGAACCTTCAACAGCATCGCGGAGAACCCGCGCTACCCCGCTGTCGTGCTCGATATCGACTCTCCCGGTGGCGGCGCGGCCGCCTCTGAAGCGCTCTACCTGGCCGCCCGGCGACTATCCGACAAGAAGCCAGTCGCGGCCGCCATCCGCGGCGTCGGCGCCTCTGGCGGCTACATGATCGCCTGCGCCGCCAACCCAATCTTCGCCCTGCCCACCTCTGTTGTCGGCTCGATCGGCGTGATCTGGACCGCGCCCATGATCTCGGAAGCGCTGGACCGCGTCGGCGTCAAGATGCGCACGCGCGCCGCCGGCGAGTACAAGGACATGGGTTCGCTCTTCCGAGACTCCACGCCTGAGGAAGACGTCAAGCTTGACGCGCTGATTACGTCGATCTACGAGCGATTTGTGGACATTGTCGCCGAAGGTCGCCCCGACCTCAGTCGCGATCAGGTCGCTGAGCTTGCCTCAGGCGAGATTCACACTGGCGCTGAGGCCCATGAGCTGGGACTGATTGACCGACTCGGTGATCTGACCGACGCCGTTGAGTGGGCGGCTGACGCGGCTGGCATCGAGAAACGCACCACGCTGGTGCGACCCAAACGCGGTGTCCTGCAGATGCTCATGAGCCAGGGCGCCGACTCCATGGCCAACGCCCTCGTCAACGCATTCATCGACCGTCTCGAAGTCGCCCGCACCGAGCGCCTCCTCGAAGCCCGCCTCCGACTGAGCAGATAAGCCTCACACTCGGCTTCCTCCTCTGGGAGAAGCTGTCCCGTAGAGACTTCCCGCGAAGGCGGGAGAACTGAATGTGGGCTTCCCCGCGCCTACAGCGTTCGCATCATCTTCGGGCCGTTGATGATGTCGTCGGCATGGTCGTTGTCGTGCGACGCCCACGCCTCCAGCAGCGACAGCGCGTTGCCGGCGAACCCCATCCGCATCAACACCTGATCCTCCGTCAGCGCCGCGAACAGCATTGTCGACTTCTCTGCGCCCGCCTGTAGCTGTGTGGCTAACGCGTCGACCGGCTGCCCCAGGAACTGCTCCGCGCCGAGCGTGTTGGCCCGATCCAGTTCAGGGCTTGGCGCCGCCGGATCTGGTTGCCAGTGCTCCAACGGCGATCCATTGAGCACTGCGATCAGCGCGTCGTGGTAGCGCCGATCCGACGCTGCCAGGTGCGCCAGCACATCCCGCCGAGACCAGGCCGGAGCAGCCGACTCCTTCAACCAGACCGTGGCGGGCAGCGTGTCAACCATCTGGATCAGGCGTCTCCGCGCGCGGAGCGCACGGGTCAGCGGCACCCAGAGAGCCGGGACGAAGTCGTCCGCAGGCAACGGTGGGTCTGTGGCGAGCAGCGGCCGATCGTCCATCCCCTGCACGCACATATCGCTACATCCGAGCCAGTGTTACCAGCTCATCGATGGGTCGGGCGGACCCATCTTGCGGTAGTTCCCGCCATAGAACAGGATTGGTTCATCGTCCGACTGCTTGCTGAAGGCCTTGACCTCTCCGACGATGATCTCGTGATCGCCTCCCTCCAGCACGGAGTGGATGGTGCAGTCGAAGACCATCGTCGCGTTGGCCAGTCGCGGCTGACCGGTCTCGCCCAACTCGTGCGGATGCTCGTCAAACTGATGCGGCGGCGCCGGACGCTTGCTGCTGGCAAAGTAGTTTGAGGTATCCATTGCCGTGTCAGGCAGGATGTTGACGCTGTACGCGCCCGTCTCCTTGAGCAGCGGCAGCACGCTTGCGCCCTTGTCGACGCAAACCAAGACCAACGGCGGATCGAGCGACAGCGATGAGAACGACTGCGCCGTCATGCCGACAAAGTTCGGCTCAGCCCCGGTCGTGATCACCGTGACGCCGCTTGGGAACATGCCCAGCGCATTACGGAACTCTCGGTCGTCGAACTCCATGTCGATCCCCTCTCGGCGCCTGGTCTCGTTTCCGTCATTCCCGCATGCCGATGGGCAAGAATCTGGCTCTGCGGATGCTTAGTTTAACGCAGCGCCCCTAGCGCAATGGCAAATCGAGCACGGTCATCAGTCCGCGACGCGTATGCGGGATCACCCGCGCCGCTCTGAGCACCGAGGCTGCCGTTGCGTCGTCGCCAAAGACGCCTCCGTCAAACCGCAGCCTGAGCGGCGGCGTGCCGTCAACCACGATCTCGTCGTACTCCTCCGCGACCGATGCATTGGCCTCGAAGTGTAGTCGGACGATATGTCCGTCAAAGGTGGACCCTTCCAGCGTCTCCAGCGTCCCCGCCACGAGTTCCTGACCTTCGACCTCGCACGGCGCCATGTCGTGTCTCCAGTCGACCAGCTTCCAGCCCAGCGCATAGGCCAGCAGTCGCGCCGATTCTTCCAGCCCCACATGGCCGAAACCACCCGCGTCGCGCTTCTCCTCCCACTGCGCCACAGACAGTCCCATCCCGACTTTCTCCTGGAACGGAATCCGTCGCCGTGATGGGTCTTGCACCCGCCGCACCGAAACCGACTTGATGCTGTGCGAAATCGAAGACAACGAAGCCGGCAGCGCATCCATCAGGAAGCCGGGATTGACGCCTGTGCCGACCACCGTGCGGCCCGCTCGGCGGGCGAGCACGTCGAGTCCTGCCGCAATCTCCGGGTGTCGCGCGTGGGCGAAGGCCAGTTCCTCACAGGTCGAGACGACGTGCAGATCCTGCCGCAACGCCTCCTCAATCTGTGGCGAGACCCGGTCGAGATATGAGCCGGTGCAGTGGATCAGGATGCCGCCGTCCGAACGCGAATCTACGCGGGCGGCAGCGACCGACTGGCGAATCATGATCTCCGGCGCACCGTCGACGAAGTCGGAGAGCGGTCGGCCGACCATCTCAGGAGCAATCTCGACCGCGCCAACCACTTCGAGGAATGCGTCATTCAGGGCGGCCTCCACAATCCGTAGGCCGATCGGTCCCAGGCCTTGCACGATCACTGGTAATGGCGCGCTCATCGGGAACCTCCAGGGTCTGGTCGGTATACGGTGATAGTCCTAGCAGTCTGCGCATACGCTATCAACGAAGCTAGGTTTGTCATGGCTGACTACTCCGACCACAATGCCGAGTCGCTCGCCGCCTGGGATCAGAACGCCGAGTTTTGGGATGAAGCCCAGGGAGACGAAGGAAACTACTGGCAGCGCACGCTGGTCTTTCCGAACACGTTGGACCTGCTCCAACCTCTGCCGACCACGGTGCTCGAAATCGCCTGCGGCAACGGAAATTTTGCTCGACAGCTGTCCCGACTGGGTGTATCCGTGACCGCGACCGATGGCTCGTCGGCGCAGTTGCAAGCGGCCCTGTCTCGCTCTGAGGGCTACCACCTGAACTGGATTCAGCTGGACGCCACCGATCGTAGCCAGCTCGCCACACTGGCCGGCGCCAGGCACGCGCCGTTCGGCGCAGCCGTCTGCAACATGGCGCTCATGGACATCGCCGAGGTCACGCCGCTGTTCGATATGTTGCCGCTCGCCCTCGTCGAGGGCGCCCCGTTCGTCTTCTCGATCCTCCACCCAACCTTCAATCCCGGGCCGCAAGTGCGACTGTTCCGAGAGCGTATCGAGACGCCCGATGGACGCCTGATCGAAGAATCAGGCGTGCGCATTACTGGTTATCACGACACCGGGCTTCAGTACGGCATTGCGGTCGTGGGTCAACCGACGATCCAGCCGTACTTCCATCGAACCCTGACGGAGCTGTTCAGCGCAGCATTTGAGCGCGGTTGGGTCCTTGACGGAATCCGCGAGCCCGCCATTATCGACGGCGGCGACGGCGATGCTGAACAGCGCCTCAGCTGGGATCACATGCCCAGCATCCCGCCAGTCATGGTCGCCCGCCTCCGCCATCGGGGATAGTCCCTGGAATCCTCGCTTCCCCCTCTGGGGGAAGCTGTCTCGTAGAGACTGAAGGGGCCAGACGCTATGGCAACGGCGACCATTCTGTCGGCTGCAGGATGCGGTTTTCAATGTGATGGACGAGCGGGCCGTTTTCCTCAGAGGCCGCTCGCGCTGCTTGCCAGTCTGGATCGCCGGCAAAGTTCTTCCAGGCCTCTTCGCGTTGGCCGTGACTCTCGAAGCTGACGATGTACCACAGTTCATCCGAGCGCCCGCCGACCGAGTTCGTCCAGTAGCCCACGTTGTGGATCCCGTGTCGCTCGAACAACTCCATCGTGTGGTCGCGGAAGCGCTTCATTAGGTGGCCCATCTTGCCCGGGTGCGCCGTGTAGATGCGAAGTTCGTAGATCATGGTCGTTCCTGTTCCGCTAATCGTTCAGTCGTCCGTCAGCCTGACAGTCGGTAGAACCGCAACGCTGACGGATACTCGCCGCCGCGACGAATTCGATTGACCACAGTCAGCATCTCCGTTGCCGAGTTGACCGAGCCGCCGTCGTGCGAGTTCGCCATGAAGCGAGGGTAGTTGCTGCTCGACACTTCCAGCCGAATTCGGTGCCCAACATCGAATCGATGCCCAATCGAGGCCAGGTCAACAGTCAGTCGCACTACCTCACCCGGCGACATCAACACTTCGCGCTCAAATCCCTCGCGGAAGCGCGCCCGCATGATCCCGTCAATCAACGAGACCGGCTTGCCGTCAGGATGGACATCGACCAGCTTTGCCGTGATATCCGTATCTGGGCGATCGCTGGAAATCCAGATATCCAGCTCAACCGGCCCGGCCATATCGAGTGGCTCGGCCAGCGCTTCGGACGTGTAACAGAGCACGTCGTCACGGCTCTCTGTGCGTGTCTGATCGCGCGGACCGGGCAGGCCGATCGCCGGCTGCAAGGTCGATCCGCCGTTGCTGATCACCGGCTTATAACCGCTGCAGCTGTACTCATCCCAGCGCTGGTCCTCCGCCGGGCGCTCATCCACGAGCCTGCCATCTCCATAATGCATCGTCCCGCCACCGTCAGAGGCGAGGTACAGCGCCTGCTCCTCGGCATTCGCGGGCGGCCACGACTCATCGGTGCGCCACTCGTTCGCGCCCATCAGGAACCAGCGCGCGCTCGGTAGCTGATGATCACGACCTTTCAGATGGCGGTCGAGGAAGCGGTTGATGTCGGCGATCACATTCGCGGCCGCCGCCGCGCCCGTTGGGCCAAACTCCAGCTCGCCCAGCCAGCGGTCGTAGTTGGTATGCGCCCAGGGACCCATGATCAGATGCTGCGTCGCCTTGCCAGCAGCGGCCATCCCCTGGAAGTTGCGAATCGTGCCGATTCCGAAGATATCGAACCAACCGCCGATGTGCAGCATCGGCACTTCGAAGCGTGAGTAATCGGCCGAGTGCCGTACCGATTCCCAATACTCGTCCCGCGTCTCGTGCTCCAGCCACTCGTGCCAATACGGCGCGACGCCAGCAGCAGAGATTCCCGACATCGAATTCAGCGGGCGACTACCCAGCAAGCGAAACGCATCGCCCATCACCGCCTCGGTCATCTCCGCTGCCGACTCCGGCGGTCGGCTGTGCTGCTGCTGCAGATATCCGGTCGCTGCCAGTCCGCTGCCCCACAGACCGATAAATCCCAGCTGAAACGCGCCGCCCTGATAGGTCCAGCCGTCGTAGTAGTCATCGGCGGTGACGATCGGGATCGCGCAGCGCAGCGACGGCGGGCGCTCACGAGCCGCCAGTAGCGTCGTCGCGCCGACATAAGACGGTCCATAGATCGCCGTATTGCCATCGCACCAGGGCTGCGCCGCTACCCACTCGAGCGTGTCATAACCATCCGGGCCCTCCTGGTGGAATGGCTGGAAATTGCCCTCCGACGCATACCGGCCGCGCGTGTCGCAGACGACCACCGCATACCCACGCTCAGCCAGCTTCAGCGCGCTCGGCATCACCGCAACGACCCCTGCGCCCGACTGTTCCTTGTCGTACGGCGTCCGTGTCACGACTCCCGGTACCGCGCGGCCAGGCTGATCGGCGTCGGCTGGACGGTACAGGTCTGCGCGCAGCACGATCCCGTCGCGCATGGGAATCTCGATGTTCTTTTCGACCAGAACTTGCTCAACAGTCACGACATACTCCGATCCGTACACATGTGTGACGAACGCTATGCTAGGAGACAAGACTCTGAATGGGGCGCGATATGACGACCAACGTGGATGCAGGCGATCTGGGCATCAAGTTCTCGGAGATTGCGAGATCGAAACTGGTCGAGGTGTTGACTGGCTATCCGGAGGAAGTCGCAGGTCTGCGCCTGAAGATCACCGGTCGCACATCGCAAGGCTTCGAGCACGTGCTGACCATCGTCGAAAAGGGTTACGAACCTGCCGACGATGCGCAGGCGCAGTTCCCTGATTTCCTGCTCTACGTCGAAGGCGACCGCGTCGATGATCTGCGCGGCACCGCCATTCACTATGAATTCAAGGGTCCCAACGTCTCCGGTCTCGAGTTCCACAACCCCAATCCGGTCTGGCGCGACCCTCTGTCGCTCGCCATTCAGAGAATCTTCGACGAACAGGTCAACCCTCAGATCGCCGCGCACGGTGGCTACGTGCAGTTGCTCGATGTCCAGGGCAGCAAAGCCTACATCGAGATGGGCGGCGGCTGCCAGGGCTGCGGCATGGCCAACGTCACCCTCAAGCAGGGCATCGAGGTCGCGGTCAAGGAGCAGCTCCCTGAAATCGACGAGCTGATCGATATCACCGACCACCAGTCGGGCGAGAATCCGTATTACAAGCCGTCGA
This sequence comes from Dehalococcoidia bacterium, assembly GCA_007571275.1. Classification (GTDB taxonomy): domain Bacteria; phylum Chloroflexota; class Dehalococcoidia; order Bin125; family Bin125; genus Bin125. The sequence continues at coordinate 12,435 of RKRS01000102.1, read as the reverse complement.
AGAAGTAGGGATGAAGGCGCCGCGTGACGCGCGTCCTCCTGATCTCGACCTACGAACAAGGCCACCAGCCACTCGGCGTCGCTGCGCCCGCCGCCGCCCTGACGGCAGCGGGACACCATGCGCGCGCGATTGACCTGGCCGTTGAATCTGTATCTGCGGAACAGCTGCGCGCCCTCGCTACTGACGCCGACCTGATCGGCATTTCCACGCCCATGCACACCGCTGCGCGGCTCGGCATCCGCATTGCACGGACGCTCGAGACGTTCTCAGAGAACATCGTCTTCTATGGTCTCGCCGCCAATTCACTGCGCGATCTCGGTCTTGGTCGCGCAATCAGCGGCGATACCGATCTGCAGCTGGTCGCGCTCGCCAATGGCGAGGAGGCCGCCGTCGTCCCGATCTTTGACCGCGAATCTCGACTTGTTCCCCTGCGCTCCATCCTGCCGCCGATCGACCAGTACGCCCGCTATCGCGACGCCGAGGGCAGCGCTCACCTCGCCGGCTACGTTGAGGCGACGCGGGGCTGCGCCCACCGATGCACGCATTGTCCGCTGACGCCGATCTACGCCGGGCGGCTGCGACTCAATGGCGCGGAAACCGTGCTCGCCGACATTGACCAACAGGTCGCCGCCGGGGCGGAACACATCACCTTCGGCGATCCAGACTTCTTCAACGCGCCTCAGCTCGCGATGAACCTGTTGCGCGAGAGTTCGGCGCGACACCCCCATCTCAGCTTCGACGCCACGATCAAGGTCGAGCACCTGATGGAGCATCAGGCACTGCTCCCGGAGATGTCTGCGCTCGGCGTCAGCTTCATTACGTCGGCGTTCGAGTCAGTCGATGATCACCTGCTCGAAGTCCTCGACAAAGGACATATGGCGTCCGATCTTGATCTCGCGCTGGAGTTGGCGGAGCGGGCCGGAATCGCCATCCGACCGACCTGGCTGCCATTCACGCCCTGGACCTCAGCCGAGGACTATCTGGCGCTTCTGCGCTTCGTCGAGACGCGGCAGCTGATCGAGGTGACGCCGCCCGTGCAGCTCGGTCTACGCCTGCTCATCCCATCCGACTCACCGTTGGTCGCGCCGATGGATGCTCTCGGCTCATTGGTCGATTACGACCAGGATGGCCTGACCTGGAACTGGCGTCACAAAGACGAGCGCATGGATCGGCTCCAGTCCCGGATTGCCCGCCTGGCGGAGCAGGGTGGGACGTTCGCCACGATCAAGAGCGTCGCCTGCGATGCGCTCGACGCCGATCCCTGGCCAGACACGCCGGCGCCCCACGTACATCGTCCCGGTCTGACCGAAGATTGGTTCTGTTGAGCCGAGCCGACCGGGGAGCAGTTGGCTCCCCTGAGTCTCGACGAAGGAACGTCAATCAGCCTGATCTCCCTGTAACGCTCGGCTCTAGACCGCCTCCAGCTGACGCAGGCGTTCAACCAACAGCTTGGCGTCGTCCAGTACCGCCTGCTGATGTGGTTGTAGGTCCTGGCCGCCAGCGGTCGCCGAGTTGTCCTCAAACGGATCGCCGGCGATCGACCGCTTGCCGCTCAATTCCTCAACCACCGCCAGCCCGCAGAAGGGCACGTAGGTCGGGCTGTAACCACCCTCGTGGCTGAGCACCAATCGCCCGTCGCAGAGCTCATCGGCCGCTTCCATCAGTAGGCGCGTCATCTCGCGGAACGTCTCTGAATAGGCCATCATCCGACCCAGCGGGTCATACATACTGCCGTCGAATCCGGAGGGAACCAGAATCAGGTCTGGCCTGAACGCCTGCATTGCGGGCACGACGACTTGTCGGATGGTTTCGATGTACGCGCCGTGACCGCTGCCCGGCGGCAGGGGAATGTTGATGTTGTATCCGTCTCCGTCGCCTTCGCCCTGCTCGTCCATCCGCCCACTGTTGCGCGGATACCACTGATCCTGGTGGATCGACATGGTCAGCACGTCGTTACGGTCGTAGAACGCCTGTTGCGTGCCGTTGCCATGATGGACGTCCCAGTCGAGTGTGGCCACGCGGTCGATGCCGCGCTCCGCCAACGCATGCATGGCGGCGATCGCCACATTGCCAAAGATGCAGAATCCACGCCCACGATCGCGTTCAGCGTGATGGCCCGGCGGACGCGTCAGGGCGTACGCATTGTCCACGTCGCGGTCGAGCACCGCGTCGACCGCCGTGATCGTCCCGCCGGCGGCGAGTAGCGCAATCTCATATCCCCCATGTGAGAACGGCGCGCCCTCGCCTGCGTCGCCGCCATCGGCCGCCGAGAGCTCACGCACGCGGTCGACATACTCAGGCGTGTGGAATCTCAGTACCTGTTCCAGGTTCGCGGTTCTTGGCTTCAGGGGTACCAGCTGCTCCGAGAATTCAGAGACCTCCAGCAGGTTATTCAGGCGACGCTTGGTGTCCGGATTCTCCCAGTGCTCCCAGGCCTGCATCCAGCGGCGCAAGACCGGATCAAACGCTCGCGTGCGACCTGTGTCATGCCACATGTAGGACTCGTGATAGACCCACCCCGTGCGGCGCTCAGCCATGTCCATGCTCCTCATGCTCATGCAATTGCGCCGCAATCTGGGCGCGTCATGCAAGCAGTCTAGTCAGCAGCGCGACGCAGAGCCGAGCTGATTCGGTCGTATGCTGGATCGGCCTTGTCGAATCAGCCGACCGCTCGGGAACTGTTCGATCTGCCGCCTCACCGACCCGTGGCGGCTCGCCTGCTGCCGTCCCGCTTCTACTACGGCTGGGCGATCGTCTTCGCCTGCGCCGCGCTGCTCTTCGTCTCGGTCGGCGTCGGTTACTACGGACTCGCGGTCTACCTCGGCCCCCTGAGGGAACTGCACGGCTGGTCAAACGGCGACGTATCGCTCGCGACGGGCATGTACTTCGCGTTCTCCGGACTCTCTTCCGCGCTGGTCGGGCCGCAGATCGACCGACATGGAGCGCGACGCTGGATGATCCCCGGCCTGTTGCTGATCGGCGTTTCCTCTGTCTGGATCGGGCAGGTGGCCAATCTCTGGCAGCTCTACGCGTCCTACATCCTGCTCGCCATTGGATCGGGCATGAGCGCCGGCGTCGCCGTCAATGCGACGCTCGCCCGCTGGTTCGTGCAACGCCGGGCCTGGGCGATGGCGATGGCCTCGACCGGCGTGTCGCTCGGCGGAGCGGTGCTCTCACCGCTCAACACGTTCCTGATCGAGCAGTACGGCCTCAGTCTTGCCACCCCGGTGATGGGCGTCCTGATCCTCGCGGTTGGCATCCCCATCGTTCTGCTGGTACTGGTCTGGGACCCGCGACAGATGGGATTGCCCCAGGACGGCCTCAAACGATCAGCCGCCGTGATCACCAACGCCGCGCGCTCCGCCGCCAACCAGACCCGAGTCTGGACCGTCCGACAGGCGCTCGGGACTGTGCCGTTCTGGGCCATCCTGATCAGTTTCGTGATCGTGCTGCTCGCGCAGACGGGATTCATCCTGCATCAGGTGGCGTTCCTCGAGGAACGCCTGGGCTCGCTCACCGCAGCCGGTACGACGCTCTCCCTCACCGCGATCGGCAGTATCGTCGCCCGCCTGATCGTGGGGAGATTCTTCGCCGATCGGGTCGATCTCAGAATTCTCACCGTGATCATGTTCGTTGTGCAGGGAACCGCGGCCTTGGCCGTGATCCACATCGACCATCCGGTCTCGACCTTCGTCGCGATTCTGATCTTTGGCTTCACCATTGGCAACGTCTACATGCTGCAGTCGTTGCTCACGTCCGATGTGTTTGGTTACGTCAGTTTCGGAGCCGTCCATGGCCTGATCGCCATGGCGACCCAGATTTCGAGCGGTCTGGGACCGTGGATGATCGGAGCGCTCGAGGACCTCACCGGCTCATACGAAATTCCGCTGACGCTGGTCGCCATCCTGACCTATGCGTCGCTGATCCCGATCTACTTCGCCAAACCACCCAAAACGACGCTCGTCAGGGTGGTCAATCGCCTGATCACGCGAGCCGCCCCACAGCGCATGCCCAACAACGGGCTGCACTCGCCTCAGAGGATGAATGCGATCTTCGACCAGGCCACGCGCAACGCCGACTCCACCTCTGCCGGATCCTCGCCCCGCGCGAAGATGAAGCCCGGGTAGTCAGCGCCCTCTGGCAGCGGGATCAGCATGTCGCCGACCCGCGCCTCCATCTCGATAGCCTCGATCAGCGGCACAGCCGCCGCCTCATCGAGTCCCAGAATGGCGCGGATGCGGCCTCGTCCGACGATCGGCATCATCATCACGCCGGCCGCCCGCGATTCACGGTTCAGCGTTTCCAGCGGCGCATTGATCGCGTGGCGCAGGACGATCTCCTCCAACGACATCCCCGCGCCAAAGCGCAGCGTCCGAGCGCACAGCCCGCCAATCGTTCGCGCCGCGACGTCCACCGGCCAGGCGCCCTCCTCGTTCAGTCTCAGCTCTGCGTGCAACGGACCATCACGCAAGCCAAGCGCTTCGGCCGACCGACGCGTCGTCTCGATCACTTCCTGCAGCTGCTCGTCTGACAACCGCGAGGGCGTGACATATATGGTCTCCTCGAAAAACGGGCCATCGAGCGGATCGGGTTTGTCAAACACGGCCAGTGTGTGCAGCTCGCCGTCGTGCAGCAGGCCTTCGAGCGCTACTTCGACGCCCGGGATGAATCCTTCGACGAGATAGCGGTCAGCCAACTCGCCGCACTCCTCAGCTGCCGACTTCGTACACAGCAACCGCTGCAGACGCGCGACGGCGCGGCCGAACGAGGCGGCGTCATTGGCTCGGATCACGCCGCGCGAGCCGTTCAGTCCCAGTGGCTTGATCACGAGCGGATACTCGAACGAGTCAGTCGGCGCCGGCTCGTCGAACCGCAACACCCGCCACCAGGGCGAGCGAACGCCGTGCGCATCGAGCGCCCGACGCAGCGAGGACTTGTCCCGCGTGCCGATCACCGACTCAGGTGAGTTGCCAGTCAGCTGCAGCGCCGTGCTCGCGTGGGCGGCGAGAATCGTGCCCGGATCATCGACGGCCACCACCGCGTCTAGCGGGAAACGGTCGGAATACCGCGCGACCGCCTGTGCGCCGTGTTCGATGTCGTGATAAGGCAAGGTCAACCAGCGACCCGGATACATATCCGCCAACGGCTGATCGATGTCAGAAGCGACGACGACATCCAACCCCAGTCGCTCGGCGGCGGACATAAAGTCAGGCGCGCGATAGGAAGCGGTGGGAATCAGCAGCATCACCCGGGGCATGCCCCCAGCCTAGCGTTGGATCGTGATGCTGGTTGCAACTGCACCGATCCAGCGACGGGAGCGCGACAGTCATACGACGAGTTGGCGTACCCGTATGCCCATAGTCCGAGTGCGACAATTAGCTGGAAATCGATATGGAGTACTGCATGGTAGTAGTCACAGAAGGCCTGACGGTCGCGATTGCTACGCCGCCTCGCTTGCCCCGTCATATGCTGCAGGCAATGACGACGGCGACCGAGCATCAAACCCAAACCCTGCAGATCGACGGCATGCATTGCGCCGCCTGCGTCCGGCGCGTCGAACGCGCGCTGGCCAAGGTTGACGGCGTCGCCGAGGCCTCCGCCGACTTCCTCAACGGACGCGCCGTGATCGCGGTGGCGGGGCCCGTCGCCAATAGCCAGCTCAGCGCCGCCATCAGCGGCGCGGGCTACGAGCTGGTTGAGTCAGCTGAAGGCGAAGCCTCGCCCGAGCGCGGCGCGCGCGCGTTGCTGATTCGCTCCCTCCCGGCGCTGATCCTGGGCTGGGGCATGTTCCTGTCCATGCAGGTCAATCGCTGGGCCGAGCTTGGCTGGGACCGCGACGTTCTCTTCGGCGTTTGCCTTGCGCTGGCCACGCCGACGCTGGTCTGGACGGCCTGGCCGATGCTGCAACGCGCCCTACAGACCGCGCGTCGCGGCACGACCGACATGGACACACTGATCGTGCTCGGCGTTGGAGCGGCCTGGAGCTACAGCGCAGTGGCAACGCTCGCGCCTGGCGTCTTCGTCGACTCCGAAGCATCCCCCGACGTGTTCTTTGATACGGCGCTGATCATCGTGGGCTTCGTCAGTCTTGGCCGCGCGCTCGAGGTCCGCGTCAAGCTACGCGCCGCCGCCTCGCTCACGCGTCTGCTCGAGCTGGCGCCGCAAACGGCTCGGGTCATTGTCAACGGGGAAGAGCGAGACATTCCCGCCGCGCAAGTCCGCATTGGTCAAACGCTGAGCGTGCGACCAGGCGAGCAAATCGCCGTCGATGGCGAAGTCCTCGGCGGGCTGAGCGCGGTCGACGAAGCGATGCTGACCGGCGAGAGCATTCCCGTCGGCAAAGCGTCGGGTGATCGCGTCTATGCGGGCACGCAGAATCTGGAGGGCGCATTCACATATCGCGCGACGCAGGTCGGCGCTCAGACGGCGCTCGCCCGCATCACCGCGACGGTCGAACGGGCGCAGGCCTCGAAAGCGCCGATCCAACGTCTGGCCGACCAGATCGCCTCTGTCTTCGTGCCCGCCGTCGTGTGCGTCGCGCTGATCACGTTTGTCGCCTGGGCCGTGTTCGGCGAGCAGTCTCGCTGGACCGCCGCCGTGCTCAGCGGCGTCGCCGTACTCGTGGTCGCCTGCCCCTGTGCGCTCGGTCTGGCGACGCCTGCCGCTGTCGCCGCCGGTTCCGGCCGAGCCGCGCGACTGGGCATCCTCTTCCGCGACGCCGAAGCGTTGGAAGCGGCCGGCCGGGTCGATACCGTGGTCTGGGACAAGACCGGCACGCTGACCAGCGGTCGCCCTGCTGTCGTCGAGATCGAACCGCTGGACGGCTCCGCCGTCAGCGCTGATGAACTGCTCGGTCTCGCGGTGGCGGTTGAGCAGCATTCCGAGCACCCGTTGGCTCGCGCTATCGCCGCCGAGGCGGAGGATCGCGACATCGTCCCCGCTACTGCCATCAACTTCCAGGCGATACCAGGACATGGCGCTCGCGCTGAAGTCGATGGACGCCTGATCAGCGTCGGCAGCGCGAGACTGATGGCAGAGTCAGGCATTGCCATCGCCCCACCTGACGCCGCTATCGGCGCCACTGCGTCCGACCGCGCCGACACTCCGGTCTACGTCGCCCGAGACGGGACGTTGATCGGATCGATCCGCCTCAGCGATCAAATCAAGCAAGACGCCCACGAGGCGGTCGAGCTGCTCGAGGCGCGCAACATCCGCTCGATCCTGATCAGCGGCGATACAGAGGCGGCAGTGCACGCGGTCGCAGCGGCGGTCGGCATCCGCGATGCGCGCTCCCGCGCGTTGCCGCAGGAGAAGGCGTCGCAGATCGCCGAGCTACAGTCCGACGGTTCTCGTGTCGCTATGGTCGGCGACGGAATCAACGACGCGCCCGCGCTCTCACAGGCTGATCTGGGTCTGGCCATGCGCAGCGGCTCAGACGTGGCGCTGGAAACGGCGCAGGTTGCGCTGATGCGTTCCCGTCCGCGCCGCGCTGCGCAGGCCATCCTCCTCGCGGCAACCGTCCGCCGCGTCATCCGCCAGAATCTGGCCTTCGCCTTTGCCTACAACATTCTGCTGATCCCGCTCGCGGCCGGATTGGCCGTGCCGATCTTTGACGCCGTCGGAGGCGTCCCGGGCGGCCTGACCTGGCTGTTCGGCGAACGAGGTCAGTTCGAGCCGATCGCCGCTGCGCTGGCAATGGTCGCCAGTTCGCTTTCCGTCCTGACCAACGCGCTGAGACTGACCAGATGGGAAGCGTAGGAACGCCGCCTGCGGCTAGCCGCCGCGCTGGTCGACACCCCCAGATTGTTCATCCGCCAACTGTTCTGATGGCGGAATGGCGACGGACGGATCCATGATCACGAAGCGCCGATGCAGCTCCGCGAAGTAATCGCGCACGGCCTGCTCACGCATGGCTTCCGACCAGCCAAGCCGTCTCGCCATAATCATCGCTGTTGGTTGCGCCCCGCTCCGACCGAGATCTTTGGTCAACCCCACGGACGTCCGACGCAGTAACACGTCGGCGACTGTCCGCGCCCCTTCATGGTCAACCGCATACGCCACTTGCGCGCCGATGTCTCGATGCTGCGCGGAGATCGGCTCGGCCAACGATGGATCCGAGGCGGCGTAGGCCGCCACTTCAGGCACTCGCGGACCGTAGACCGTTCGCAGATGCTCCTGCGTTTCCGGCGGCAGGAAGACGGTGCGACTCGTTGGCGTCTTGGGCAGGGCGGTAATTCCACGGGCTCGTGGTCTGCCAATCCGCTGCGCGACCGACTCCGCGACCTTGCGGCCCAGCTCGGCCGCGGTCGTCAACTTGCCACCCACGATCGAGACCAGCCGCTCAACCCCTTCGGCTGCGTGGTCGACGATCAGTGACCGCCGCGAGATCGCGCCTTCGAAGACGCCTTCGCCTGCCCGAGCAAGCGGTCGCACGCCCGAATAGGCATAGAGGATGTTGCGATGCTCGATCCCCAGACCGGGCAGTACGCGCGCGGCCTCGGCGATGAGGTAATCGATCTCCCAACCTGCTGCGCCAACGTCCGACGGATCTTCATCGTCGCGGACGTCGGTCGTGCCGATGATGTGGTGGTCCAGCCACGGCGTCACGAACATCGGTCGCGCGTCCGACTGGGCGCTGGCCAGCACTGCATGCCTGGGGCCGCGCCCGTTCAGATCGACGACCAGGTGCGAACCGCGAGTGCCGCCAATTCGTCGTTGCAAGGAACGCCCCGTAGCCTCCAGCACCGCATCAACCCAGGGACCGGCCGCGTTGATCACCAGGCTGCCGGACGCCGTTGATCGACGACCGCTGAGCACATCGTGGAAATCGACTCCACGCACGCGACTGCCGTCGACGATGATGAAGTCAACCGCCGCGTGATTGCGCAGATCGGCGCCCGAAGCGCGCGCCTGCGCCAGATACTCCAGCGTCAGCCGCTCCGGCGACCAGACCTGTGCGTCGTGATAGAGAAATGCCGCCTTGAGCTGGTCGGTAGAGATGGAAGGTTCGAAGCGCTGTAGCTCACGCTCCGAGAAGGAGGAATGCCAGGGTGAGACCTTGCGCGGCGAAAGCAGATCATACAGGGCGAGTCCTGAGCGGATATACCACGGCGGCCGCGGATCGCCTTCGTAGACCGGCAGGATGAACCCCATTGGTCGCACCAGGTGCGGACGCTCACGCAGCAAGCGCTCGCGCGACTGCAACGACTCATGCACCAGTCGCGCGTCGCCCGTTTCCAGATAACGCAGCCCACCGTGAATCAGCTTGGTCGAAGCTGAGGTCGTGCCTGAGGCGAAGTCGTCCTGCTCGAGCACCAGCGTGCGATATCCCCGGGCCGCCACCGAGGCAGCCGTGGCCGCGCCATTGATGCCACCGCCGATGATGATCACGTCGTAGTCCGTGGTTGCCATGACAGATCGAGTCTATTCAGTCGCGCTCAGTTGGGAGCGACTGTACTGCGCGTCGCGCTGTGCTCCAGCGTTGGAATTCCGATTCCAGCTCGGCATCAGGTACGAATCGCTGTTCCTCGGGTTCAATGGCTGGCTGCAGACCAGCGACCTCCATCGCCAGATGAGCCACCCCAAGCGCCGTAGTCTCTTGCATCGCCGGTCGGATGATCGGTCGTTGCAGCACGTTCGCCTGAATCTGCATCAGCAGGTCGCTCGATGTCATTCCGCCATCAACGCGCAGCTCGCCGATGCGCGTCCCGCCCGACTCCATCGCCTCGACGATCTCTCTGACTCGAAAGGCCACCGACTCCAGCGCAGCCCGCGCAATCTGCGCCCTGCTGGTCGCTCGCGTGAGGCCGAGAATTGCCCCGCGCGCGTCTGCATCCCAATGTGGCGATCCCAATCCGGCCAGCGCCGGAATCATCATCACGCCGGCTGAATGCTCAGTGGACGCCGCCAGCTGTGAAATCTCAGGGGCGGTTGGCGCGAGTCGCAACTCGTCGCCTAGCCATTGCACGACCGAACCCGCGGTCAACACGCCGCCCTCATAGGCGACGCCTCCGTCAGCCGCAGCTGTGAGCAATAGCCCGTCTGGTATCGATGCCGACCTGGCGTCAGCGCCGGCGTGCGAGAGCAGAAAGGCGCCCGTGCCATAGGTACATTTCGCAATGCCAGGACTATGGACACCGTGTCCGTAGAGCGCAGCCTGCTGATCGCCCGCGACCGCCAGGATCGGCAACGCCCGACCGAACAAGGCGGGGGCGGTCGCTCCGAACTCGCCAGCGCTGGCGCGGACCTCGGGCAGCATCGCCATCGGCACGCCTTGCCAGGAGCACAGTTCGTCATCCCAGCGCTGTTCACGCAGGTTCCAGAGCATCGTCCGCGAGGCGTTGGTGGCGTCGGTGACGTGAACGGCCCCGGCGGTCAGATTAGCCAGCAACCAGGAGTCGACGGTGCCACACGCGAGTGCGTCCTGCTCGGCGAGTACGCGCGCGTCGGCGACATGCTCGAGTAACCAGGCGCACTTGGGGCCGGAGAAGTAGGCGTCGGGCTTAAGTCCCGTGCGCCTGCGGATTTCTGCTCCATGCGAACGCCCGAGTTCGGCGGCGGCAGTCGCTGTGCGACGACACTGCCAAACGATTGCTGGTCCGAGCGGTTCCAGTGATTCCCGATGCCAGAGCAGCGAGGTCTCACGCTGATTGGCGATGGCGACCGCGCAGATCTCATCGACGCCGACGCGGGCGACTACATCGCGGGCAACGTCCAATTGCGTGCGCCAGAGGTCAAGCGGATTCTGCTCAACCCAGCCCGGCTGAGGAAAACTCGACTCGACGCTGCGCTGTGCGCTCGCAACCACGTCCCCGCGCTCGTCCCAGACGAGCGCCCGGCTGGACGACGTTCCCTGATCGAGCGAGAGGATCAGATGGCGAGCTACGCCTCATCCTCCGCGTCGCGCCGACGGCCCATTACCACACGGGCGACCGCCGCCAACACGGCGAGCAACGCCCCAACACCGATGATTCGCTTCATTGTGCGTTCCGTTCTGCTGACGGCCGCGCATCAAGCGGCCTGTATTTCTTGGCACAATATCACGGACGACTTGAGCTGGAGCAGCGCTCAGGCGGTTGTAGATGGCTAGTTCGGTAACAAAGTCTCGGGAATTATTATCTGGTCACCAATTCCGATGCCCATCTCGGCGAACCTGCCCCGCGGCATCTCCAGGACGAAGAAGTACTCCTGCTGCGGGCGCTTCACGGTCTCGTCTTCCGCCAACAGTGTCGAGAACTCGAGGATCACGCCGTCTCGGTCGATCCAGGCGACATGCAGATCGATCGGTACATTCGGGTTCCAGAAACCACCGCTATGCGCCCGGGTCTCCTCCCAGATAAAGATCATCCCACTGTTCGGCGGCAGACCATTCCAGTACATCAATCCCCGCCTTCGTCGCTCAGGCGTGTTCGCGACCAGGACGCCAACCGTGACCTCGCCTGTCTGTCGTCTGACGATCACCTCGGACCAGGGGAACACCACCTCATCGACCAACGCCGGCAGGTCAAGCAATCCGGCCAACTCGTCAGGCCGCTCAATCGCCGGCGAGATCACGCCGCCGCGCGTCGCCGGATCGCCCGACGGTCCGCAGGCCAGGACGGCGAACGCCGCCAGACCAATCATGAGAATCGAGCTCAGTCGCCAATTCGCAGATGCCATACCGGGATCCTAGATCAGCGACTGGATACACTGGGAACACTGCTCGGCATATTCCGCTGTCGCTCCGTGGGCCGGTAGCTCAGGGGTCAGAGCAGGCGGCTCATAACCGCTCGGTCGCTGGTTCGAATCCAGCCCGGCCCACCAGCCCTGGCAACATCAAGCACCGACGCCCGAGACTTGGCTCGAGCGTACAAAGTTGCGGATTAGCGCCGTGCGATCTGGGAACGAGCCCTGATCCAGAAACTCACGGAAGTCAGACACATAGCCGTGATCTCCGTGCTCGTTGGGCGTTCGATCTTCCGCTGCGTCAGCCGAACAGCGCGTAAACGGGCCTGCCCAATGGGGAGGCTGAGTGGATTGCGCCTTCGCTACTTCTGTCGTTCCCGCGAAAACCCACTCAGAAGTCGTGAGCGCTGAGCGCGTCTGGGTTCCTGCTTTCGCAGGAACGACGAGGGAGGGGCGGCGCTCAGACATTGATGGCGTCTGCGTCGATATATGGGCGGAGTTTGGGTCGCAGCGTAGCGTCCATGACCAAATCGACGGGGTGTCCGAGCAACTCCTCGAGGTCAAAGGAGCGGGTCCAGCCCGGCCACTCGTCGAGGCGCACGAGTAGGTCGACGTCGGGGCGGGTCTCGTTGCGCACGGCGAAACCGAACAGGGCCAGATCAACGATCGTGGTCAGCCGCGATTTGTCGCGGTTGGGCAAGCCAAAGAGGAATGGCGGCGCCCCGCTCTTGCCCTCGATGCAGTAACCGACCGGGTAGGCCTCGGGCGTGA
>RKRS01000054.1 GCA_007571275.1 Dehalococcoidia bacterium | reverse complement strand
AACACCTCGTGGAACGGGTGGGCGTCGGTGTAGGGACCGGTCATTCGGTGCACGGACGGATCTGCGCCGAGCACGTGATCGTAGATCAACAGGTGGTCGAAGCCCATGCCTTCGATGGCCTGGGCAAAATCGCGAATCGCTGAGGGATCGCCGCCAATTTCGTTGGTTGGCAGCACTGCGCCCAAAGTCAGATCGATCGCCATGATGGTTGTCCTTCGCTGTGCTGTTCATGATTGGTGATGTGCGTGTTCGTCGCAGCGATTCGATCATAGAGTGCGCCCGTTCGCGGTGGCCTGCGCGTACCCGGATTGCGGCATACCCTCGATCCAACACCGAGGAGATCGATTCATGCCCATTCCCCGACAGTTCCTGCGACCACTGGTGCTTGGCGCTCCCAATCCGCCGACGGACATTCCCACCTATCCCTCGCGGATGATTCACTTCTTCGACCCATCCAACGAGCGGATTCGCAATCGGCTGCCACAACTGGCGCCGACCGTTGACATCCTGCTGGGCAACCTGGAAGACGCCATTCCACCCAACGCGAAGGAAGCGGCGCGCGCAGGCCTGATCGATGTGGGTCGGACACTGGAGCTTGGTTCGACGAAACTCTGGACTCGCGTCAATGCAGTGGACAGCCCCTGGTTCCTCGATGACATGCTGGAGCTGACGTCAGAGATCGGCGGGGCGCTCGACACCGTGATGCTGCCCAAAGTCAACGGGCCCGAGGAGATTCGCTTCCTCGATCTGCTCCTCGCTCAGCTTGAAGCTCGTAATGCTCTGACCCGACCGATCCTGATCCACGCCATCCTGGAGACCGCGCAGGGCGTCTCGAACGTCGAAGCGATCGCCCAGTCCAGCCCACGCCTGCAGGGCATGAGCCTCGGTCCCTCTGATCTTGCCGCCTCGCGACGGATGAAGACCACCCGAGTCGGTGGCCCGCACCCGGGCTACGTCGTCCGCACCGACGCCGATCCGGACGACGAGTCCGCCCCTCGCACGCCGTACATCCAGGATCCCTGGCACTACACGCTGGCTCGCATGATCGACGCCTGCGCGGCCAATGAGATCTATCCCTTCTACGGTCCGTTCGGTGATTTCTCTGACTCGGTCGGTTGCGAGGATCAGTTCCGCGCCGCGTTCATTCTGGGCTGTGTCGGCGCCTGGACGCTGCATCCGAATCAGATTCCAATCGCCAAACAGGTATTCCGACCCAACCCGGATGAGGTGTCGTTCGCACGTCGCGTCGTCGCGGCGATGGAAGCAGCCGGCGGCGCCGGCGGGGTCGCCGTCGTTGACGGCAAGATGCAGGATGACGCGACCTACAAGCAGTGTCAGGTGCTGCTGGATCTCGCCGAGATGCTGGCGGCGAAAGACTCGGATCTGGCTGAGCTGTACCGCGATTGAGCGGTCGCAGTCAGTTGGCGCGCCCTCTGGAGGCCGCTTCTTCGTAGGCCTGTCCGGTCAGACGACGCATGATTTGGGCAGCATAGGTCGAGAGCACCCACTTGCCGGCCATCGCGCTGATCGCAGCGGCGATCACAATCGCCCACTCGGCGCCTGACAGCGGCGAGAAGTCGAAGAAGTTACGCAGCGGCGGAGTGTACAGGGTCAGGATGAATACGCCCAGAAGCGCCACGCCGAAAAACGTCACCAACGCCGGGCGCATCAGGTTGTCGGTCGTCGCGCCCTGATAGCCGATCACTTCGACCATATAGGCCAGGCCGACAATGCCAATCGTGGCCGAGACCAGCGTCCGCGCGTCTTCGGCCGGGCGACCCAGAATGCCCTCTGTCAGCAGGTGGACCGCCACTGCCGAGACGGCCAGCGCCAACGATGCCGGAATGGCAAAGCGCATGGTTGACGAGAGGAAATCCCGTCCTGCCGATCGGGGAGGTCGGGTCAGAGTGATGAATACCGCAGGCACACCAAGTGTGAAGAGGGCGGTCAGCGAACCGTGTCGGGGCAGGAAGGGAAACTCCAGACCCATCATGTTGGAGATGAAGATGATCAGGAAGGCGTAGAAGCTCTTGGTGACGAAGAGTTTGGATAGCTGCGAGGCATTGCCCAGGACGCTCTGGGCAATCGCCGATCCCTTGACCAGCGCTTCGAATGAGTCGTTGCGCAGGACGATTGATGCGACGCCTTTCGCGGTGTTCGCGCCTGATTCCATCGCTACCCCCACGTCGGCCTGACGCAAGGCGCGCACATCGTTCGCGCCATCGCCGACCATGGCGACGTAGTGACCATTGGCTTGCAAGGCCGATACGATCTGCTCCTTCTGCTGAGGCGCGATCCGCCCGAAGACTGAATTCGCCTCGACTGCGTCAGCCAGTTCCTCTTCGCTCAAGCGCTCGAGCGCCGAGCCCGTGATCAGGCCGCCAGGCAGCTGAATTCCAAGCTGCTGCACCAGCGCCGCTACGGTCGCCGGATTGTCGCCGCTGATGATTTTGGGCTCGATGCCGAGGTCGCCCATCATCCGGAAGGCGTTGGCGATCTCGGCGCGTAGCTCGTCCGCGACCGTGATCAATGCGACGCTGCGGAGCGCTGGCAGCACATCGGTCTCGGGATCGGGCATGGCCGCCGCTTCGGCAAAGACAACCCCTCTCAGACCGCGCTGGGCGGCACGTTCGTACTCCGCCATCAACTCCGCGCGAGCGCCGCCGGCCTCTCCGTGGGCGTAGCGAATCAATCGCTCGGGCGCGCCGAGCACAAAGACCCGCTCTTCATCTCCGAGTCGCAATCGCGCCGCGCTCCAACGACGTTCCGAGTTGAACGGCTCATCATCAACCAGTTGGGCGCCGTTCGACTGTGCCGCGAATGCAGCAGCCAGCGCCTCCGCCGTCTTGTTGTTGGCTGAGGTCAAGAGCGCGAACGCGCCCAGCCAACCGGCCAGCGAGCGACCGCCGGGCGCCCAGCGAACATCGTCGACCTGCAAACGGTTCGCAGTGATCGTCCCGGTCTTGTCGAGGCAAATCGTATCGAGGTAGTTGAGCGCTTCGACCGCTGTATTGTCCTGCACGATGGCGCCCATCCTCGATACGCGCAACGCGCCGACCGCGAAAGCGACCGTAAAGCCAAGCATCAGGCCCTCGGGCACCACTGAGGTCACTGTGGCGATGGTCGCCTTGATCGCTTCATCGAACTCGCGGCCCGTAATCAGAAAGGAGATCAGGATCAGCAGGCCGAGAATGGCCGTCGCGACGATCAGTCCGTCGAGGATGCGCTTGAAGCGGAGTTGTAGTGGAGTCTCAGCGCGTTTGAGTTCGCGGGCGTCACGCGTTTCCCGCACAGCGCGCGACTGATCGCCCACCTGCATGGCTCGGTAGTAACAGGAACCACCGACGCAGAAGGCCCCCGACTCCAGTTCCTCGCCGGGACCGCGGCGAACCGAGCGTGTTTCACCAGTCAGAATCGATTCATCCAGCTCCGCCTCATCCCAGACAATTGGGCCATCGGCAACGACCTGGTCTCCGCTACGGAGAACGAGGAGATCATCGGCCACCACATCAGTCGCGGGCACTTCGCGCTCGAACCCGCCCCTGACGACCGTGGCCGTCGGAGCGGTCAGAGCGACCAGCTGCCTCAGCTTGCGAATGGCGCGGAGTTCCTGAAAGGTGCCGACCAAGACATTGGCCAGGACCACGATGCCGACGAAGGCGGCGTCCTGGAGGTGGTCCATCTTCTGCTCGGTGATAGCGAGCACCAGCAGAATCCCGATCAGCCCGAAGAGGATCATGTTGAAGTAGGTAAAGACGTTCGAGACGATCACGTCGAAGTCAGAGCGTTGCTTTGACGTGTCGCGGTTCACGCGACCATCAGCGATTCGCTGGGCGACTTCAGATTCGGTCAGACCGACCAATTCCGGCGGTTCAACGGGCGTGACTCGCTGTGTTTGCTCTAGCGGTTGCGTTGGCGTGTCGGGCAGACTTGGAGCCGCGAGCGTCGGCTCCCGCACCAACGGCGGCGGTGTTTCGGTGGATCGCGCCGTCGGCCAGTCTGAGAGCCAACTGCTCTCGGCTCGCCCTTCGAACTCTGCCAGCGCTTCCGTCACCCGGATCAACGAACCGGAATCGAGCGGCGTCTGCCCTTCCTCGAGGGCCGCCAGGTCAAAGAGCGGCGGAACATCCTCGATGGGATCGGCGGGACCATGACTGGGCTGACTGGACATGGGTCAACTTTGTAGCGCAATCGCAAGTGATCGCTTGCTCTGACTCTAACCAGTTGACTAATCGTTGAGCGACCGTTCCAGTCCGGCCAACCGTTCGGCTCGACGAGCGGCATTAAGTCCTCGCCGCGACTCGAGCAAGCCCCAGCCCAGCGTGAGGACGAAGACCGCCGCCTGAACCAACACGACGGTCGCGCCCGACGAGACATCGACGAACCAGGACACATAGACGCCCAGCCAGCCGGTCACTGCGCCAATCAGCACGGCGATCAGAAAGAGGCGTGGGAAGGAGTCAGTCAGCATTCGCGCAACAACGGGCGGGATCACCAATGCTGCTGCGATCAGGGTGACACCGAGGACCTGCAATGCGGCCACGACGGTCGCGGCCAGGGCCAACGAAAAGACCGCCTCGACCCAACGCACCGAAATGCCGTACGAGGTCGCCACGTCGTGGTCGAACGTGATGAAGACGAGCGGCTTCCAGAGCAAAAACAGAACGACGGCGATCAGCACGATCATGCCTGCGGTGACGTACAGATCCTGATTGGTGATCCCGAGGATCTCACCGAACAAGGCGGCTTCAAAATCTCTGGTAAAGCTGCGCGCCCGAGAAATGACAGCGATGCCAATCGCGAAGGCCGCGGTGGTGATGATGCCGATCGCGGCGTCCCCACCGATTTGGCGTCGGCGCGCCGCCTGGTTGATCAGAAAGACCGAAAAAGCTCCCCAGAGGCTGGCGCCCAGGAAGAAGTTGAAGCCGATGGTGAATGAGACCACCGCGCCGCCGAAGATGCTGTGCGCCAGTCCGTGTCCGATGTAGGCGAGCCGTCGGAGGATGACGAATACGCCGACCGCCGCGGTTACCCCGCCGACCAGTGTCGCCGCGATCATCGCCCGCTGCATGAAGCCAAATTCGAAGGGCTCAAGCATCATCGCGGCCCGAGCGACCGATGACGTCGAAGCTGTCCGGGCCAGGCGGGCCGTCCTCGTGCGCGCCCGGAGCCTCCTCAGGCACGGGCAGGACGTAGGTTTCACGACCGCTACGAACGACCAGCATCGGTTGACCGTAGGCGCGCTCCAGCACCTCAGGTTGCAGAACCTGCGAGGGCGGGCCATCGGCCAACACGGTCTGCTCACCCAGCGCGATCAGTCGGGGCAAGTGAGAGGCCACGCCGTTCAGGTCGTGTGTGGTCAACACAACGGTCACACCAGCGCTGTTCAGAGCCGCCAACTGATGCAGAATCTCGTGTCGCGTCTTGATGTCGACCCCGGAAGTAGGTTCGTCCATGAGCAGGAGATCCGGCGCCCGCACCAGCGCGCGAGCGAGGAATGTTCGTTGCTGCTGTCCGCCTGACAACGCGCGAATCGGCCGATCGGCTAGGTCGGCGATACCCAGTTGCCTGAGCACATCACGCGCGCGGCTGCGCTCCGCCCTACCGGTCCACGGCAACCAGCGGCGCGTCCGCCAACTGCCGAGCATCGCTACCTGCTCAACGGTGATGGGGAAATTCCAGTCAACGGTTTCCACTTGCGGGACATAGCCGACGCGGGTGTCGGGAGCGACGGTCGCCGTCCCGGCGTATCGCTCCGGTTCACCCAACAGCGAACGCAGCAGCGTCGTCTTACCGGAACCGCTCGGCCCGACGATGCCGATCAACTCGCCAGGGGCGATGCTCAGGTCAACGTCGCGAAGCGCAACCGCGCCCTCGTAGCCCAGGGCGACGCCTTCCAGCCTGACTAGCGCGTCTACTCCGATGGTTGCCACGTGTTGCCTGTGTCAAATCCGTCCAACGCCGATGCATCTCCATCCAACGCGGCGACCATCGTGCGCACGTTCTGCACCATCATGCCGATCAGCGTATTGCCGGCATCGCCAGGCGCTCCTGGCAAGTCGTCGTCCGACAGTGTCGATACCTGTACCGCGCCGGCTTCCCTGGCGATGGTGTTCAAGACCTCCGAGGGGAATACTTCCGAGCCAAAGATCGCTGGCACCCCTGCCGATCTGATCTGCTCGATCAGATCGGCCACTTCTCGAGGCGATGGCTCAGAGAAGTCCGAGGGCTGAATCGCGCCGATGATCTCCAGTCCGTAGCGGGGCGCGAAGTAGGGAAAGGAGTCGTGATAGGTGATCAGTTTGCGGTGGGCCTCGGGAATCGTCTGCGTCGCCGCGGCGATGGCTTCATCGAGTTCCCAGAGACGCGTGATGAATCGGTCAGCATTGGCGGCGAAATAATCCGTGCCGTCGGGATCGACGTTGGATAGCTCGTCCCGCACGATCTGGGCGTATGTGACGGCCAGATGAGGTGCCGTCCACAGGTGTGGATTGGGGTTGCCGTCTTCCTCGGGGAAGGAGAAGTCGAAGACGTACTCGTCGGGCGAGACGGCGAGATTACCGAGCTGCACGATCTGCGTGCCGTCCGACGCGTTGGCCTCGGCCAGCTCCAGCGTCGGCAGCTCGAGGTTGAGTCCGTTGATCACGATCAGGTCGGCGCGCTCGATTTCGCCGACAGCCGACGGTGGCGGATCGTAGGTGTGGCTGTTGGCGCCCTCCGGCACGAGCGCGACGACGGTAATGCGGTCGCCACCAACTTCCTCAATGATGCTTCGCAGCGGAGCAACCGTCGTGACAACGAGTGGTTCGCTGCTCTCACGCTCGTCGCCGCAGGCGCTACTGATCAACCCCGACGCGGCAACAAGCGCGATCAGCAACGCCGGGGCAAGGAGTACGCGCATAATCTGATCTTTCGAGGATGCGTGGTCAGATTATGTGCCGAGCAGCCTTATTGCAACTATTCGCAACAAGGGACGGGAGCTAAACCAGGCCGGGCCGGATGCTGTTGCGTGGGAATCCCCCCGCGCCGAGCGTCTGCGGCCAGAGATCGAATAGTTTGTCCAGATCGATCTGACTGTCGTCGAAGTGCAGGTAGCGTTCCAACACCGGCTCGGAGAACAGCGAGATGCGGTGACCACTGGCGCCGAAGATGCGGCCGTTGGCGGCATCGGACTGGTCGGAGGCCAACCAGGCCACAATCGGCGCGACGTTCTTGGGATCCCGCGCTGTCCCGGCGGCCGATTCGGATGGAGCCGGCCCGCCTTGGTTAATTCCGCGCCCGCGGTCGGTCATGCGGGTTGACGCGCCTGGCGCGATGCAGTTGGTGGTCACGCCGTAGCGTCCGAGCGCGCCGACGTTGGAGCGCATCAGCCCCAGCTTGGCGGCATGCGCGGCCGAGTAGTTCGGTTGCCCGGCCGCGCCGCGGATACCGGCGTCGGATGTGAAGTAGATGATCCGTCGGTGCTGGCCTTCGCGATTGGCGCGCCAATAGATTGAGGCAAACTTGGTCGGCGCGAAGCAGCCCTTAAGGTGGGCCCGCACGAGGCCGTCCCATTCGTCCTCGGTCATGTTGAAGATCATCCGCTCGCGCAGGATGCCATGCGCGCAAACCAGGACATCGAGACCGCCGAACTCATCTATGGCTGTCTGGATCATCCGCTCGGCGGTGTCCATATCAGCGACATCGCCGACGAATGGCACGGCCTCGCCGCCGGCGTCGCGAATCTCCTCGACGATCGCCTCAACCTTTGAGGCATCCATACCGAAGCGACCTTCGACATCGAAACCGGTGTCGGCGACGACGACTTTGGCTCCCTGCTCGCCGAAGACGCGACAGAGATTCGAGCCGATGCCGCCCGCGCCGCCGGTGATGATGCAGATCCGCCCGTCAAGGTGCTTGGTCATCTGTCCGCTCCTGCCCGCGAATGGCGGCGTGTTCTCGTCCTGCTCAACCATGCGTTCCCTGCTCTCTTGCTCACCCGCTGACCGGTTAGGGGAACTGCCGCGGCGGTGGACCCATGCCCTGCAGCTCGAAGGTGAAGGGGATCAGATCAAACAGCGTGTCGATGTCCCAATAGGGCTCGGTGTTCCAGATCGTCTGTTCCCACTCAGGCTCTTTCCAGATCGTGATCCGTCCGCCGGTCGCGCCGACCACACGGCCCGAGATGCCAGCGCTGGCGTCGGAGGCGAGGTAGGTCACCGCCGCGACCACGTTGGCCGGGTCCATCATCGTGCCTGCGGCCGTGAGGCTGGGCGCCTCGCCGCTCTGGTCGACGGCGCGGCCGCGGTCGGTCATTCGGGTCGAGGCGGCCGGGGAGATGCAGTTCGAGGTCACCCCGTAACGCTCGAGCGCGTCCGCATTGGAGAGCGAGAGTCCGATCTTGCCAGCGTGCGCGGCCGAGTAGTTCGGCTGCCCGGCTTCACCGCGTACGCCCGCCGACGAGGTGAAGTAGATGATCCGACGGTTGCCCTTGTCGCGGTTGGCTCGCCAGTGGATGGCGGCAAACTTGGTCGGGGCAAAGCAGCCCTTCAGGTGAATGCGGACCAACCCATCCCACTCATCCTCGGTCATGTTGAAGATCATTCGCTCGCGCAGGATGCCGTGCGCGCAGACGAGGATGTCGAGGTCGCCGTATGTCTCGATCGCGGTCTGGACTGCCCGCTCGGCGGTCTCCATATCGGCGATGTCGCCCGCGACCGCAGTCGCCTGTCCGCCGTTGGCGATGATCTCGTCGACCACGGCCTGGACTTTGGACGGGTCCATGCCCGCTCGACCTTCGACGTCGAAGCCAGTGTCACAGGCGACAACCGACGCGCCCTGCTCGGCGAAGACCTTGCAAATGTGCGAGCCCATCCCACCGGCGCCGCCAGTGACCAGCGCCACCTTGCCTTCCAGGTGTCCCATCATGCATACCTCCAGCTATGACCGTATGGAGGCTAGGACGCAGTAGCCATGAGGGTCAATCCACCGGCGGCTCGACCGTGAATCCGAGCGCGCTCCCCAACTCCAGAGGCTCAGGTTGATTCCTGACTCAACCACTCCGGATTCAGCAGACGTCTGACGATGTCAACGGCTTCGGTTTTGTCGAAGCGGAGGTAGGACTGGGACTTGGATACTTGCTGGTCGCCGAAGAAAAAGCGCTCGTACAGTTCCTGTCGACCGGCGAGGGATGTGCCGACGACGTCCCAGGCGAGACGGAACAGCGGTACTTTCTCGATGCCTGATTCGCTCATGTCAGCGGCGCCCTTGAAATAACGCTCGACCGATGGACCCAGCGCCTCGGTGATCGCATCCATGTTCGCGGCTGAGGGCGCGGCCATGAAGTTGCTACCGCCGATCTGCTTGATGTGGTCGATGATCTGCACGTAATACTCGGGGAACAGGCGTAGCCCGGCGACGATGGCGTTGTGATTGCAATACCAGACGCCGTTGTCCGGATTCTTGACCGCACCCTCGACAGCGGCCAGGGCGATCGACTCCAGAGTCTGCAGCATCGTGACGATGTCGCCGAGCCGGATCTGCACGTTGATGAACGAGTTCGTCTGCGCGTTCTCGGCGATCAGGTGCGCCAGACCGAGCAGGAACCGCGTCTTGGCGACATTCTTGACGATCACATGATGTCCCAGCGATTCATGGAATCGCATCGCCAACGGCGCAATGTTGTGCACCTTCTCGTCCTGATAGTCGAAGACGTTCTCCCAGGGCACTTCCACGTCATCGAAGACGGCGACCGTATCGATCTCCTCGAAGCGGCTGGAGATCGGGTAATCGCGCGTAGAGCGATTAGGGTCGAACGAGTCGCGGCAGACCCAGTGCAATCCGGGCGTGTCGACGCGCGTGGTGAATCCGATTGCGTACTTGAGTTCATCCTCGCCCTTGACGACCGGCATGAGGAATGACAGGTTCTCATCGCTGAACGGCGCAAGCGTGCCCAACACCCGCGCGCCGCGCACGATCACGCCATCGGACGTCTGTCTGACCACGCCAGCGTTGAGGAACGGCTCCTGTTGGCCTAGCGGCGTCTTGCGGTCGATCTGCGGCGTGATGAACGTATGGGTCAGGCAGACGTCGTTGCGGCGACAGTGATCGAGAATGTTCGTGACCCGCTCGCCCAGGACCGGATTGTTCTGGCCCCAGTGATGCCTGGCCGCCGCGACGCCAGCCATGGCCGCGTTCATGTAATCGGGCGCGCGGCCGAGCTGTCCACCAGTGTGTTCGGCCCAGGCCGCATAGGCGGCTCCGCGTTTGCGCAGGTCGTCCTTCGAGCGCGGAATCTTGAAGGAGCGATGCGAGCGATCGCCATCTTCGTCCTCATAGGAGATCACGTCACGGATGACGGGATCGCACTGGAAGTCGTAGTAGGCCGCGATCGTGTGCGCGGCGTTGGCGAAACCTGGCGCCGTGGTGACATCGTCGACCAAGGCGCCGTTGTGCCAGATACGTCGTTGATCCTTCAGCCCGGCCAGATAGGCCGCGCCGTCTCGCATGGCCATCGGTCGACGACCCTAGTCGCCGCTGAAGGCGGGCGTGGGTTCGTCGACCAACGCCGCTTCGCCTTCGGTGGGCAGTACCTCGGCGTAGTTGAGCGCGCCGTCGATGTCGCCCTGCCAATGCTCGCGCGGCAACTCATAGAGCACTTCGATACCGTGACCGTCTGGATCGTTGATGTAGACCGAATGGGTCATGCCATGGTTGATGCGCAGGTTGAACTTGACGCCCCTGGCCTGCAGGAACGCAATCTGCTTCAACCACGAGTCGCGGTCCGGGTAGTGAATGGCGAGGTGATTGAGACCGGGCCGCCTGGGGGCCATCGACCAGTCATCCGATTCCTCCGACTCGCCCATGATCTCGGCCAGCGCCAAGTCATGGTGGCTCTCGGAGAGGCCGTTATAGAAGCGCATATTCATCGAGCGCTCACTGCGCGGCTTGAGTGAGCCAATGTGGCGGAAGCCCATGACCTCGGTCCAGAACTCGTGGGCGACCTCGATATTCCGCACATTCAAGACCAGGTGATTGACGCCAACGGGGGTCATCGCGCGAGCAGGTGCGTCACTCATGATTCGTCGTCCTTCCGATCCGAACGCTATGCGCTTCAGCTTCGAGTGGAGTTACAAGGTACCAAAGTGGCGGCGCGCCTAGCGGAGTCGCTTGAGCGCCGTCGCCATCGCTTCGCCATCAACGCCCTCGCGATCGGCGGCTTCCACCACCGCGCGAAACCGCGTCACGGTCTGCAACAGCCGAATGCGGCGGAACAGTGCGGCATCGGCGGTCGATCCGAGTTCGCCGTAATGTTCGACGATGCGCCAACCCAGCTCCGTGCCGTAGGCGTCAACGAGATGAGCAAAGTCGATAGCCGGATCCGCGACGCGCAGACCGTGCCAACCAGCGACCGCCGATAGCTGTTGTGCCAGTGGATCGACCAACAGCCGTTCGATCGAGATGCCGCCATGCACCAGCGATGGCTGGATCTTCCAGATGGCGTCGTCGTCCAGAAATCGTGACCACCAGCGTCGCGCCCAGGTCGCCTGCGACCAGCTCAGCAGTGGTCTGAGGATCGACAGGACGCGATGCGAGAGCGCCTCATGGTCCTCACGCCACTCGCGCAATGAAGGCGCGCCCAACCCGCGCGCCCGCTCGACCGAGAACTCATGCAGCTCGTGGAAGAAGGCGGCGAGGTCTCTGACCAGACGCTCGCGGTTTTGGTCGACGATCAATTCAGGCCGCAACGGACGCCCGTCCAGCCGTCGGGCCGCTCGCCACTCACGCTGCTCGTCTCGGGGCTCGTTGGATTGCTCCCAGATCGGCACCGTCGGACTGACAAAACCTCGAAGGTGCGGCATCACCGAGGACATGACCGCCAGCTGTCGGGTAGCGGCCTCCGACTGCGGGAACAGCGCCATCCAGTCGTCCCATTCGACCCGAACGAACCGCGCGTCCGGCTCCTCGAAGACTGTCAGATCCGCGGCCCGGAGATCAGGAAACTGCGCGCCCAGCGCGAACGCGAAATCGTTGGAACGTTCAGCAACCACCGACGCCTGAGGCATTAGTCGAGTGTACCCGCCGACTGCGTCGCTGCCTGAGCGGTCGGTGGCAGCAACGGTCGATCTTCACGGGTCCACTGGACGGGGTCGACATCGATGCCCTGGACGATCACTTCCCAGTGCAGGTGCGGGCCGGTCGAGAGGCCGGTCGACCCGATGTTGCCGAGCCAATCGCCGGGCGCGACTTCGTCGCCTTCGCCGACCGCGATCGACGACATGTGCCAGTAACCGCTGTAAACGCCTGCGCCGTGATCGAGGATCACGCCGATGCCATGCAGGACGAGCTCCCCCGTCCAGACCACCACTCCCGGCGCGGGCGCGACGATCGGATCGCCGTGCTGAGCCGCGATGTCGTGACCGTGATGCCAGCCCTCGGATTGCACGCCGTCGTAGGAACGCAGAGCGCCGAAGACGCCCGTCACCTCGCCTTCGACCGGGAGCATCCAGGGAGCGTCCCAGCGCGCAGGCCCGCTCACGGCCGTGTGCTCGACAAACCGAACCGCGATATCGCGCTCAACCGCGGCAGGATCGGGAGCGACACCTGTTCCGCCCAGAATGATCTCTTCGAGCGGCGCCGAGTTGGCGATCACGATGAGCGACGACGTCAGCGCGAGCAGCCAGGAACCGCCCGCGCCATAGAGATCGACCACCACATCCGCGGCGCCGGTATCTGCATCGCGCGGAATCGCGAGCAGTCCCCACCACAGTCCCGGACTGGACTCGGCCAGATTCCAGCTTCGGCCCTCAACCGTCGCCACGACTGCCAACGCCTCTGCACTGTCGACCGTCAGGACGAAGGCCTCACCCTGTCTGATGGCGTCCGGTGTCAGTGTGGCAATGGGCAGCGGTTCAGAATCGAGTTGAGCTGCTGGCTCGACCTCAACTTCCTGCTTGGGCTCGTCGGGATCAGCCTGCTCTGGGGCTGCTTGCGCCATCTCCGGATCTGAAGAACGGTCGGCCTGAGCCTGCTCATCTGCCGCTGGCTGCTGCTCTTGCTCCTGACGTACAGCAGGCGTGGGCGTCACCGCTTGGTCAGCGTCCGTCACTTCGCTGTTCGGCTGAGTCTGAGTCGCCGCTTCCTGCCCAGATGACTCGGAAGGGGCGGGCGTGCTGGACGCGACCTCCACCGCGACCACCTGGGCGATCGCCTCAGATGGATCTGTCGATTGACGAAACAGGAATGCGGCTCCCGCGCCGACAGCAGCGGAGGCCATGGCCAAGATCAGGACCAATGTCAGTAACCGACCGCTCAACCAGGTCTCCCAATGCCAGCTGCTGCTCCGAGTCTGTCGTGCAGCAATTTGGTCAACACCGCTTGCACTCGTACCCTCACTGTAGTCAGGAATGTGGCTCAGCAAGTAACGAGGAGACCTCGTGGCAGATGAATCTGGGACTTCGGGCGTCCTCGCCGGGTCGCCCCTGGAGCGCGTCCCCAAGCCATGGGGCGAGGAACTGATCCTCAGTCGCAGCGCCGACACCGTTGTCAAGGCGCTGCGCATCCATCCCAATCACAGACTGTCGTTGCAGTTTCATCGGTACAAGCACGAGACGCTGATGTTGCTCAGCGGCGAAGCCATTCTGACGTTCGGCCACTGCCTGGAGCGGTTACGCGAACTGCCGCTGCGGTGTGGCGCACGCGAGGAGATCGCCGTGGGGGTGATCCACCGGCTGAGCGCTGGTTCCGCAGGCGCGGACATCCTGGAGATCGCCTCGCGAGCGCCCGATGATGCGGAGGACATCGTTCGCCTGGCCGATGACTACGGCCGTGTCGATCTGCCTGATCGAGTCTGATTGTCAGCGCTGTGCCCTCGCCCGAGCTGTTCCAGCGAATCATCGAGGGCGATGAGATCGCCCTGCGCGACGTCTTCCGTCGCTATAGCCCAGCAGCGAAGGAGTTGGCGCGACGAGTGATCGGCCCGAAACAGGCCGACGAGATCGTCGAAGAGGCGTTTCTGCTGATCTGGACCGAACCGCAGCGCTGGGCCTCTCCAGCGTTGGACGTCCACGTGCTGCGAATCGTCCGCGATCTGGCGATTGCCGTTCGGCGTCGAGGCGTCACGCCGGCCCTGGCCGCGCTTGACCTGCAGCCGTTTCCGATCTCGCCTGATCTCACCTTGCCCGATGTCGTGCACGAACTCAAACACGACGAATTGCAGCGTGTCTTGTTGCGGCTGCCCGACAATCAGAGTCGTCAGTTGGAAAATGCCTGGTTCGATGACGCGCGGGACGCAGATCAGTCGCTGAACGAGGCCATCGACGCGCTGGTCACGAGCATCCAGAGCGGACGACTCAACAGGCAGGCTCCCTGAAATGGCCGAAGCTGAAGCGCCGACCGCCGAGCAATTGCTCGCCGCTTACTACCTGGGGCTGCTCGACGGCGAGGAGCAGGCGCGCGTCGAGCGAGCGATCCGCGCCGATTCTTCTCTGCGTCGCCGCAGCAGCGCCTGGCCCAATGCCGTCGCGGCCATCACCTGCGCCAGCCTGGTCATCGACCAGGCCAACGCCGAGGCCCGACTCGAACAACGACTGATTCAGCGGGCGCGGATCGAGCGTCCGCCGACCATCCGTTCGCGGCGCGCCTTGCAGGCAGCGCGACGCGGCGTCATCTGGCTGGTGTTCATTGGCTTGATCGCCGTGACGGCGATCTTTGGCTACTTCGCCTTTCGCGGGGAAGAACCGATCTCCGGTCGCGCGGTCGCGCTGACCGAGGACGGCGCGACCGGCGTGCTCCTGCCGCAGTACGAGGAGCGACTGTTCGCGCTGATCTTCTGGGGGCTGCCCCAGCTCGAACCCGGCCAGACCTGGCAGCTCTGGCTGGTCCGGGAATCAGGCGCAGTCGAGCCTGGACCCTCGTTCACTCGTGACGACGAAGGTCGCGCCGCCGTATCGATCAATCCCAACGCGCTTGAATCGGACGACGCGCTGATCGGATTCGCCGTGTCTGCCGACGACCCCGCCGAACGGTCGCAGGGCACGCCGTCTTCGGATGACATTCTGTATCAGTTCTCGCGGCAATAACGTCGGGCGCTGAGGTGTACTGAGGTTCGGGAGTAAACTGCTACTGATACGCGAGTAACAGCCGGGCAGCAGCGAGGACGCATCATGGACTTTGAATTCAACGCCGATCAAGAAGCGTGGCGGAACGAGATTCGCGGCTGGATCCGCGATGAATTCGGCGCAGACTGGAACGGGCTCGACGTCTCCAACGACGAGGAGGGCTCGGACGAGGCCTGGGAGTTCTCCAAAGGCATTCGCGCCAAGCTGGCCGAGAAGGGTTGGACCGCTCCCGCCTGGCCCAGCGAACATGGCGGCATGGGGCTCTCCTTCGCTGAACAGGCCATCTTCAACGAGGAGCTCGCCTATCATCGCGTCCCCGGTCCCGACCTGATCTCTGTCGGTTACGTTGGACCGACCCTGCTCGTCTACGGCACCGACGAACAGAAGTCGCGCTACCTGGATGACATCGTGAACGCCCGCGCCGCCTGGTGTCAGGGCTATTCCGAGCCGGGCTCAGGCTCAGACCTCGCTTCGCTGCAGACCCGCGCCGTGCGCGACGGCGACGATTACGTGATCAACGGGCAGAAGATCTGGACGTCCAACGCGCACCGAGCCGACTGGATGTTCGCGCTCGTCCGCACCGACCCCGACGCGCCCAAGCATCGTGGGATTACCTATCTGCTGGTCGACATGAAGACGCCGGGAATCACGGTGCGACCGCTGATCAACATGCTCGGCGGACACGGCTTCAACGAGGTCTTCTTCGAGGACGTTCGGGTGCCGGTCGAAAACCGCGTCGGTGAGGAGAACCGCGGCTGGTACGTGGGCATGGCGACGATGGACTTCGAGCGCTCGGCGCTCTCTGGTTCGGCCGCGCTGCGCCGCAACTTCGAAGACTTCATCGACTATCTGGGCGACAACCCGGCCACCTCGCGCGAGGCGAAGCTCGGCGTTGCCGACACGGCGATCAACATCGAGGTCTCGCGGATGCTCTCGCTGCGCGTGCTCTCGATGCAGCAGGGCGGTCTGGCCCCGAACCATGAGGCGTCGGTCGCCAAGATGTTCTCCTCAGAGCTCTCACAACGCTTCGCCCGGTTCGGGATCAACACGATGGGCAGTTACGGCCAGGTGCGCAAGGGCGATCCATACGCGCAGATGAAGGGTTGGTTCACCGAGCAGTACATGTCCTCGGTGCCGGCCACCATCGCTGGCGGTTCCTCCGAGATTCAGCGCGGCATCATCGCCACCCGCGGACTCGGACTGCCTCGCGCCTAGCGCCCACAGCGGCCTGAGTGCGTAGGGAGGCGTGAGATTGGCCTCGCTCTACGACGATTTCACCGAATACTTCGAGCAGGCGGCGCAGTACTCGGAGCATGACCCGCGTCTCCTCGAGCAGGTCAAGACGTGTAACAACGTCTACCAGATGACCTTCCCGGTCGAGAACGACGACGGGCAGATCGAGGTGATCGAGGCCTACCGCGCGCAGCACAGTCATCACCGCCTACCGACCAAAGGCGGGATTCGCTACTCGAAGATGGTCGATGCGGATGAGGTCAAGGGACTCGCCGCGCTGATGACGTTCAAGTGCGCGATTGTCGACGTGCCCTTCGGCGGCGCCAAAGGCGGCGTCTGTATCGATCCGTTCCGCAGCTCGCCCGAGTTCGTCGAACGCGTCACTCGACGACTCGTGATCGAGCTGAACCAGCACAACTTCATCGGCCCCGCCATTGATGTCCCCGCTCCCGACTACGGGACCGGTGAACGCGAAATGGCATGGATCGCCGATACCTATCGCACGCTGAATCCACATGACATCAACTACTGGAGCTGCGTCACCGGCAAGCCGCTGTCGCTGCACGGCATTCCCGGGCGTCGTGAAGCGACCGGGCTGGGCGTGTTCCACGGCATCATGCAGTGTCTGGCCGACCCGTACAGCAGTCATGGACTCTCGCCGGGACTCGATGGCAAGCGCGTCATTGTCCAGGGACTCGGCAACGTTGGCTATCACGCGGCCCGCGAGTTATCCGAGCACGGCGCGCGGATCGTGGGCATCGCCGAGCATGACGCCGGCGTCTACGACCCGAACGGCCTCGATATGGAGGATGTCGCCAACCACCGCTGGACGCACGGCGGCATTGCCGGCTATCCCGCCGGCCAGGTGTTCGCCGATTCACTGGAGACGATCGAGCAGCCCTGTGACATCCTCGTTCCGGCTGCGTTGGAGCATCAGATCACGGCCGACAACGCCCACCGCGTGCAGGCGAGCGTCGTCGCCGAAGCAGCCAATGGCCCAACCTCGCCGGATGCCGACCGCATCCTGCGTCATCGCGGGATCACGGTGATTCCCGATCTCTACCTCAACGCCGGCGGCGTCACGGTCTCATACTTCGAGTGGATCAAGAATCTCTCCCATGTCTCGTTCGACCGGATGCTGCGGCGCAACTCGGAGATGCACACGAGCCGATTGCTGGACACGATTGAGCAGCAGAGCGGTACAGTCATCAACAGCGACCGACGGGCCATGGTCGAACAGGGTCCGTCGGAGCGGGACATCGTTTACGACGCTCTGGCGCAGACGATGACGGAGTCGTATGACCGAATCGCCCGGCTGCGGCGGGAGCGTGAACTGCCCGATCTACGCAGCGCGGCATACCTGTACTCACTCGAGCTGGTTGCTCAGAGCTATATCGATCTCGGACTCTTCCCCTAACCGGATCAGACACGTCAGACAACTGAAGGAGACCCGTCATGGGCAATCCGGCAATGTATATCGATCTCGCGCCCGAGTTCACCGACTCGGGCGAACCGGTGATCAGGTTCACCAACAACGACGAGGCCAATGCGCTGCTGGCCAGCGATCCGAACGCGCTGCTGATCGCGATTGTGCTGGATCAGCAGATTGCGACAACCAAGGCCTTCAGCGGCCCGCTCGACCTCAAGCAGCGACTGGGCCACCTCGATCCGGCGCGGATTGCGGACATGGATGAGGACGAATTCCTGACCGTGTTCCGCGAGAAGCCGGCGATCCACCGCTTTCCGGCCTCGATGGGCAAGCGCGTCCAGTCGGCCTGCGCGACCGTGCGGGACGAGTATGACAACGACGCCGCCAACATCTGGGACAACCAACCGGACGCCAGGGCGATCATGAAGCGACTCGGTGGCGTGCCTGGGGTCGGACCGGCCAAGCAGAAGATCGCGATCCTGCTCCTGGCGCGCTACTACGGGATGGACATTCCTGGTTGGCGCGACGTGATTCCGGTGGCGCTGCCCGACTGAGTCCGAGCGCTATCCTCCAGCTACTGCGTGCGCGTCGACTGGCGTCGATGCTGATTGGAGCGGATTTCGATGGCCGTATCGTTTGGCGTTCACACCGGACAACAGAATGTGACGATGGCGGACCTGCGCCAGCTTTGGCGTTGGCTGGACGAAGAGGGAATGGACTGGATCTCGGTCTGGGATCACTTCTATGAGGCGCCGCCGGTCGACGGGATGTCCCCGCACTTTGAAGCGTTGACCTGTATGGCGACGATCGCCGCCGAGACTGAGCGCGTGCGGATCGGCTGTCTCGTCTTCTGCGTGCCATATCGCAACCCCGCGCAGTTGGCCAAGTCGTTGATGACGATTGACCACATCTCCAATGGGCGGGTCGAACCAGGTCTCGGCGCCGGTTGGCACGAGATGGAGTTCCGTGGTTACGGCTACGGCTGGCCGTCACTCAAGACGCGCTTCGAGATGCTCGAGGAAGGCACGCAGATCATCAAGGGCATGCTCGCGCAGGAGCGGACGACGTTTGAGGGCGTCCACTACCAGGCGCTGGATGCGACCAACCAGCCGATGCCGGTGCAGGAACACGTCCCGCTCTGGATCGGCGGAAGAGGCGAACGCAAGACGCTGCGCATGGCCGCGCAATACGCCGATGGCTGGAACGTGCCCTACATCGGTCCTGAAGAGTTCGCGCGACTGTCGGGCGTTCTTGATGTTCGCTGCAGCGAGCAGGGACGCGACCCGGCAACCATCGACCGCACCGTCAATCTGCAGTTCAACCTCAGCCCGACCGAGGCTGAAGCCCAGGCGGCGCGGGAGAAGCTCGTGGAACAGTGGGGCGAGCAGGCCGATCGCGTCTCGGAAGGTTCGCTACAAGGTACGCCTGACGACGCCTTCGACCGCGTCTCGATGTACTGCGATGCCGGCGCAGCCGGCGTCAACGTGGCGCTACGCGCTCCCTGGAGCGACGAGGCGCTATCGGCCTACATCAAGGAAGTCGTGCCAGCGTTACGTGAGAAGTACGGGGCGGTCGAGCTTTAGTTGACTGCCAACCGCCACTGCGAACGGCTACTCTCAACACATGAGCAACGATCGCACCGATGAAGCATTGAGGATCGACGGGCTGCCTGACGATCTGCGACGTCCGATCATGATGATGGCGTTCTTCGGCTGGAACGACGCCGCCGAAGCAGCGACCGATGCAGTGCGATTCCTGCGCAACCTCGACCCGACTGCGCCCGTCGCCTCG
>RKRS01000156.1 GCA_007571275.1 Dehalococcoidia bacterium | reverse complement strand
CCGGCGGCGGCCGGTGACGAAGCGCGCCATCACCTCGAGCCGTGGGGCTTCGAGTTGCGTGACGTCAATTTCCCGGTCATGCTCTGGCACGGCATGCTGGACGAATCTCATCCAATCCAGATGGGTCGGCGAATCGCTCTCGAGCTACCCGATTGCCGTCCGATCTACGTCGATGGCGTCGGCTCACTGGGTTTCATCGAATATGCCGAGTCGATCTTCAACGCGCTGTTCAGCCAGCATCGGGAGATCGCCAGACCCATGGGCGCCGTTGAAACAGCGCCAGTCGGCGAGGACGCCGATATCTTCGGCGGCCTGCTCGAAGTCATGCCAGAGCCACTCGTCGGCGAATAGCAACCTGGTCGCCAGCGCCGGTCAGGATCGGCTGGTCTTCAGATGTCGGCCAACGTGACCGACGAGAATCTCTTGGTACTCGGGCATCCAGGCAAAGTGGATCCGCAAGCGGTTGTTCTGACCAGATCCTCCGCCCAGCTTGATATGCATAGGCATAGAGACCAATTGGCCAGTCTCGTCGCGGAAGACGCGCTCCTCGCCGTAGCGGTGCATGGTGTCTTCAGACTCGGTAGAACAATCGCTGCCCTCATCATTGAGCCACTGCACGATCTGTTCCGGCAGGAGTTCGCCCCGATACAGCAGCTGGGCAAGCATGTTGAGTCGATCGAGTTCCTTGAGCACGTTGTTGATCTGCGGGAAGCGAGATGCCTCGGCTGATGTGAATGCCGAGTTGAGGAAGGAGAGTTGCTTACTGCTGCGGTCTTCAGCGATCTGCACGGCGTCTCGTATGGAGTCAGCCTCCCGCGACTGTTCCGAAGTTTCCCGCTCAACTTCCGACCGCAGCGCGTCCAGTTCCCGCTGAGCTTGCTCGTACAGGTTCTGGAAGCGGTCGCGTTCGCTGATCGCGTCAGAACGCCACTGGCGCTCTCGCTCGACCAGCTTCTGCAGCGACCTGACCTCGTGCCCTTGCGCGGCGCTGGGCGCCGCCTGTTGGAGTTGCTCCAGCTGGTCCTGACGAATCTTGTCCTGGCGCAGGTAGAACTCAGCTGGGCTTGCTGAGCGGTCAGCGAGCTGAGCCGCTTGTGCGGCGATGGCGCGCCAGATCGTTCGGCGCTGTTTGCGGATCTGATTGGCCAGCCAGAACGGGTGCTCAGTAGATAGGTCGCGATCCGTGAAGTTGGGCGCGTAGAGTCGGACTGCGCCGGCATAACAGGAGCGCCGTGCGCCGACGCGTTCTGAAAGCCGTGCTGAGGCTGCGTCATCGAGCAGGTATACGTTCGTCAAGCCCGCGAGGTGCTGCTGGAGCTGATTGGGATCGAGCAAAGGCAGCCCGTCGGCGAGCGAGACTGCGGCTAGCGGCGGGCGTTCGTGCTGCTGCAGGATGCCATCGATGAACAGGTCGATTTCGCCTTGACCGATCTGCCCCGCGATAGCTTGCAACTTTGCGCCAGGTCGGCGGCAGTCGAATTCCTCGACCAGGATGGCGATTAGCGATAGCCGAACACCATGGTCGCTGCCGTCGTCGTCGCTATGGACGACGGCGTGCAGATCGACTTCATCGCCAGAGGTGGAGAGCTGCAGCTCCGTCGTCCACTTGGATTCGTCTCGCTGCAGCGACCACTCAAAGCGATAAACCGCAGTGGAACCGCTGCGCTCACGGTGGACGATGACTCGCCCATTGTCCGTGGGCCAGATGCCGCTTGGCTGGTTCAGCGGTGGCAGATTTGTCAGTTCACGCAGCCAGTCGGACGCAGTGTTCGCAGCCTGATCCAATAGATCGACACCGCGCGAGCCGGCTGACTCGATTTGGAAGTCGACGGCGTAACGCTGCGTCATTTAGCGGGGTGGCGGTGGTGGCGTTTAGCCCCGTGCCCAGTTGAGGCTGTTGCGCAACAGTTGCGCGTACTCCTCAGTGTCCCAAGTGAACCGCAGCGTACGTGGGTTGTCGCCGTTTTCGTCCTTGGCGTTGTCCTCGACGAATGGCTGAGAGTTCGTCAGCGGTGAGTGGCAGTGGCCCAGCGCGATGTAGCAAACGCCGCCCTCACCGATCCCGCGTGAATAGCCGAAGACGCGCGTGACGCCGTCGGCCTCGATCGCTGTGTCTTCCTCGTAGTCGAATCCGAAGTCAGGCCAGGTATCCGGCCCGATTGGCGCCGTGAGCAGAATCTCGGTGTTGGGTCGATCGGTGATCTCGATCATGTACGGCTCGTCGATCACGTCGAACTGCTCGGGCAGCCCTTCGAGGATCGGCGAGTCAACGCCCTTCACGTCAACCGTGAAGCGCTTGATCGGCGGGTGATTGATGAAAAAACCACCGAGCGTCTCGTGATGTTCCATCTTGACCATGGCGCGCTTGCCGTCGCCGATGCGGGCGGCCTTGCCGCCCGAGGTGCCGTGCAGCCCGACCCAATGGCCGCCATTGCCGATCCAGTCGCGCAGGATCTCGTTCTGCGGGTCGTCGGCGTAGGGGCCGGCGGTATAGGTGATCAGCACGTCGGTGACGGGCAGCCACTTCCACATGTCGGTGAAGTCGTTGCCGGTCGTCGCGCGAACGTTGCCATCGGCGTAGAGCATCTCGAGCAACTTGATCCGCGCGAAGTCCATGTCGTGGCCGCCATGCGAGCCAGGCGGAAAGCCGCCAGTGACCACGTGGACGCGAGTCGGTGCGCTAGCCATGTTGTTCTCATTTCCAATCTGCAGTCGTCAATGCGGCCATGATAGGTCAACCCACGCAGCGCTCCGCCTGGAACCCATCGCCCACTGATGGCGTTGGCTGGCTTCGGCGTCTGGTCGCTAGTGGCCAGCGCCTTCGCGCTTGCGATCTGCCGCGTCTGGTCTGGCTGAGGACTGTTTGGGAACTATCGCTTGGTCTACGGCGTTTAGACGGCACAGGGCGGCGGCCGGTCGTCAATCCGCCGCCCGACCGTTGAGGTTGGTCAGGAGGCCACAGATGAGCGAGTATCGATCCACTATCCGCGTCCGTCGCTGGATTCGCATCCTGGCGCCGCCACTGATCGCCGTCGCGGCGTTGCTGCTGGCGGCCTGTAGCGAGAGTGGCGATCCACCGTCGGCCCAGCGACAGACGGCACAGCCGGTCGCAGCCGAACCACAGGCGGCGGAGCAAGACGACTATCAACAACAAGTCGAACGGCAACCGGCGGAGCAGGTCGAGTATCAACAGCAAGCGTTCCAGCAAGAACAGGCCATGCAAGAACAGTCGGAGGTGACAGCCCCTGAAGCCCTGGCTGAGGAGGCGGACGAGCAGTCGCAACCGATGACGCAGGCCGAGGAGGAGGCGCAGGAAGAAACGTACGAGCAGTCGGCGTCAGACAGCTCGGCTCGTCCGTTGCCCGCCACTACTTACTTCGAGGACTATCCCACCATCGGCTGGCGCGAGACCGCTGATGATGACACGTCCACGTTCTCACTCGATGTCGACCGTACTTCATACTTCCTCGCCCTGAACTGGGTCGATGCCGGCTACCGGATCGAGCCAGCCTCAGTACGCGCGGAGGAATGGATCAACGCCTTCAACTACGGATATGAATCGCCCCGTGTTACGGATAGCTTCGCTGTCACAACGGACATCGTTGAGCATCCCTTGCACAACGATCTGCATCTGGTTCGCATCGCCGCGCAGGCGCCCGAGTTCGTAGACAACACACCGCTCAACGTCACACTGGTGCTCGATGCCTCTGGCTCGATGCAGGAAGGGAATCGCGTCGCCATCGCGCGCGAGGCCGCTGAGTCAATCCGTCGTGGACTACGCAACGACGATCGAATCGCCGTTGTGTTGTTCTCCGACAACGTCGTGGACTATGAACGACACCGAGTCCCGAACGATCCTGCGATTGAACGAATCATCGAGAGCCTGTCCCCGGGTGGGTCGACCAACGTGCAGGCAGGCCTCAATCACGGTGTGAAACTCGCGGACGAGGTTCGACGCGAGCGACCGGATGCGTACAACTATGTGATTCTGATGTCTGATGGCGTCGCCAATGTCGATGCGACCGATCCGTTCGCGATCCTTCGTTCGGCAGCAGACCGCGACGAGAGTAATCCGCTGCGTCTGATCACCGTCGGCGTCGGGATCGCCAACTACAACGACGTGCTGCTCGAACAGTTGGCTCAGTACGGCAACGGTTGGTATCGCTATCTGTCCGACACTGGCCAGGCCCGATCTACCTTCAGCCGCGACAACTGGCTGGCCCTTTCGATCCCCTTCGCGGATCAGGCTCGCGCTCAGGTGCGTTGGGACGACGGCGTCGTCGCCGCCTGGCGACTGGTCGGCTACGAAAACCGCGTCACCTCAGATCGCTCTTTCGAAGAAGATCGCAAGGAATTCGCAGAGATCCCGGCGGGTTCGGCGATCACCGCGTTCTTTGAAGTCGAGCTGACCAGCGACGCGCTCCGCAGTGACGTCGTTGACCTGGGCGAAATCGAGCTGCGCTGGCTGAGGCCGATGTCGGACGAGTCCGTGCGCCAGCAAGTGGAAATGGTTTCCCCGATCGCCGCGTTCGGTGACGACGACATGCTCGATCTGGGCTCGATCGTGGCGCTGACCGCCGACCGATACAGCTGGTTTGGTCAGGACGGTCTGAGCAGTGAGACGATGACGCTGGCTGCGGATCACTTGCATGAGCTCAGCGGATGGTTCCGGGAACTACCCAACGACATCCTCGAGCGACAGTCCGGTGAGGACTTCGCCGTGCTCCTGGGCGCCATGCTATCTGTTTCGGCAGGATACGAATCCGAAGATCCAGGCTACAGCCGCTAGCGCCGCTGCAAGATGAGCCAAGATGAGCAAAGCAGCGCCATGCAGCCGTTCTCACCGACTCAATATGGCGCTGCCTCGATATGCCTGAGCAGGCGCGGGCGATCTGTGCGCGAGAACACTGGCTCCAGTTGTCGATACGAGCGTCTGACGTTGGATTCGCAGGCGACTAGCCGCCAACGCTCCGCGCCGCGATGATGAGAGAGGCGGCGCGCCATGCCGTCCCTCTGATCGTTTGGCAGAATCGAGAGATCTCCGATGCCCGACTCCACCATCGTCGACCTGCGTTACCACCTGATCCATCCGACGCCGCCTGAGACCGGGCAGCCGGACCGTTACATCGCCGGCAAAAACCTGTGTTTCGTGCGGCTGGAGACGGCTGACGGACTGCACGGCTGGGGCGAGTGCTACACGCAATCCGACCGCGATATCCAAATCACAGCGCACCTTGAGGCGATGCGGCGCTACATCATCGGTTGGGATTCAGCCCGGATCAAACCCTGGACGGACGCGATCCATAATGACTTCGGAAATCGACGCGGAGCCATGGACCTCTACTCGGCCGTTTCCGGTGTCGAGCAGGCAATGTGGGATATCGCTGGTAAACGCGCAGGGATGCCTGTGCACCAGCTGCTCGGCGGCGCTGTCCGTGATCGGTTGCGGGTCTATGCCAATGGCTGGGCCAAAATGGACGACCTTGAGGAGTTGCAGGCTCGCGCGCGGGCGATGGTCGAGGCCGGATTCACAGCGCTCAAGTTCGACCCCGTGCCTGGTAAGTGGCGTAGCTACGTCGGCATGAAGGAGTTGCGGCTCGCAATGGAACGCGTGCGCGTCGTGCGTGAGGCGGTTGGCCCTGATGTCGATGTGCTGCTCGAGATCCATCGTCGGCTGAGCCCGGCCAACGCCGTACGCCTGTCGAAGATGGTCGAGGAGTACGAGCCGTTCTGGTTCGAGGAGCCGGTCTGGGCGGAGAACATGACCGCGCTCGCGGCCGCGACGGCGCAGATCAACATCCCCACGGTCACCGGCGAGGAACTCTATACCAAGTTCGAGTTCCGTGAAGCGTTCGAGCAGCGCGCCGCCGACATCATCAACCCTGACGTTGCGAATGTCGGCGGGATCAAGGAACTGACCGAGATCGCGGCGATGGCCGAGATCTACTTCGTCGCCGTGGCGCCGCACAATTACAACTCGACGACGATGGCGCTCGCCTCGACGCTCAACGCCGCCGCGACGATGCCCAACTTCATCATCACCGAGTACTTCGTTAACTTCGAGCCTTGGGGTCAGCTCGCCGCCTCGCCCGCGTTCGAAGTCGAGGACAGCCATATCGCCCTGCCAACGGCGCCAGGCTTGGGCATCGATCTCGACGAGGACGTGCTGCGCGAACATCCGGCGCGCAACTTCCCTCGCCGTAGCATTAGCGACCTGGAGGGCTAGTCGTGCTGCCCGACGATCCCACTGTCTACGACGGCTTCGACGCCGCCTTCTGGTTCCTGGTCGCCCTCACGGTCGTGATGACCGGCCGCAGTCTGATTCACATCTTCCGCTCCGACGGCGGCGCACAGAGCATCGCCAGTATCGACGTCAGCGTCGAGGGCGGCGGCAACCTGATCTCGATCTTTGCGCAGTGGGGTTTGATGCAACTCCTGATGGCCGCCGTCGTCTGGATCGTGTTGCTGCAGTATCCGGGCCTGACGCCGCTGATGCTGCTGCTCAGCCTGATCGAGAACATCGGCCGACTGGCGATCGGTCGATACAAGCCGCTCAAGACCGAACGACGCCCGCCGGGTGTTGTCGGTTCAGTCGTGATCGTGCCAGTGCTGGCCGTGTTCCTGGCGCTCTCGCTGATCTAGCTCTAGGTGGCGTTACACCAACGCCTCGTAGACGCCCTTTTCGAAGTCCGTCTCGAGGTAAGCGACCGGGTTGAACTGGTACAGGAAGACGTGTGTGAAGAACAGACCAGCGAGGTTCTCGGCGGGGTCGACGAAGAACCAGGTGCCGGCCGCGCCGCCCCAACCGTAGGTACCGATGCTGCCGGGATATGCCGTTCCAGCGATGCGGTTGCGAACCGCGTAGCCAAAGCCAAACCCGAAGCCGGGACCAGTCAGATCGATCTCGGTTCCGCACAGCGCGCCGACGTGGTTGGCGGTCATCAGCTCAATCGTCTTGCGCCCCAGCACGCGCTGACCGTCCAGCTCGCCGCCGTTGAGCAGCATCGCCGCGAAGCGTGTGTAGGCCGCCGGCGTCATCAGCACGCCGCCGAAGAGGCCATTGCCTGAAATCTGCCTGCCGACGGACTCTCGCACCTTTTCTGAGTCCTCGGGGCGCTCCATCGGAATCACCGCGCCGTTTGCGTCCCAGACATGATTGGTGACCAGACGGCCGGCGTCCTGGGGCGGACAGTAGAAGCCGCAGCCCTCGACGCCGAGTGGCCCGAAGATGCGCTCCTGGAACAGCTCGTCCAGATTTTGCCCGCTGGCGCGTTCGAGCAGCACGGTGAGCACGTCGAAGTCCATCGCATACTCCCAGGCGGCGCCTGGCTGGCGCGCGTTGGGCAGCTGCGCCATCGCCTTGATCAGGTCCTCGTGCACCACGTCCGGGTCGGAAACGCCGTTGTCGGTCGGGCCGAAGCCTGTCCCTTTCCAGACCGGCTCCAGCAGCGGGAACATCGCCGAGGGGATGTTGCCGAACGAGGGCAGCCCGGAGGTCATCGTGAGCAGGTCACGGATCGTGATCTGTCGCGTCATCGGCACGGTCTGGCCGAGCAGCAGCCCCTGTCCACGCACCTTGTTGGGCGGATCCAGCGGCGACAGTACTTGCCGATTCTCGAACTCGGGCAGCCATTTCGTGATCGGCTCATCGACGTAGAACAGACCCTCTTCCTGCAGCTGCATCGTCAGCGCCGCCGTGACCGGCTTGGTCTGCGAGTACATGCGGAAGAGCGCGTCGAGCGGTAGCGGCGTCTGCCGCTCGGCGTCGAGGTACCCGTGCGACGAAACATGCGCCACATGTCCATGCCGCAACAGCACCGTCACAACGCCTGGTACCTCGCCATTGGCAACGGCCTGCGCCATGCGCGAATCGACCCGAGCAAGGCGAGTCGGATCAATGCCCAAGGAAGCAGGATCGGCAGCGGGAAGATTGGCGAAGTCGGTCATGTTGTGAATCCTCTCGATCATGATCGTTCGCAGCATAGGCCGGCCGTAAGCCGATTCCGCGCTACGCTCCGGAATCGGGGTAAATGATTGGAGAACGATGCCGTGGCCGCAGACATGAGCGTGAATCAGATCCTGGCGCAAGTCGAAACTGCGCAACTGACACTACCGGAGTTCCAGCGCGGATACGTCTGGTCCCGAGCCCAAGTAGCCCGACTCTTTGAGTCCCTCTACCAAGGTTATCCAACTGGCAGTCTGTTGATCTGGAATGCCGCAAGCGCTCGGCCGCCGATCAAAGGCTCTCTGACCCCGCTCTTCACACCAGTCAAGCTCTTACTCGATGGACAACAACGGGTGACCTCGCTCTATGGCGTTATTCGTGGTGCTGCGCCACCCTTCTTCGACGGCAACGCTCAAGCGTTTAGCGGTCTCCAGTATCGACTGGACCACCTGGATGATGAGCCACGCTTCGGCTTTCCCAACCGTGACCGCGCCGCCGCCGATCCGCTCTGGATCGATGTTACCGCGCTGCTGGCCAACGGCGTCAACGGAGTCGTGCCGACGATTAATCAGATCGAACAGCAACTTGCCCTCGACAGCGAGACTCGCAATCTCTACATGACCCGACTGCTCCATCTGGTCTCGATACTCGATCACAAGCTACCCATCGACGAGATATCCAAGCCGGAATTGTCTCTCGACCAAGTCGTAGAGATCTTTAATCGGGTCAACACCGCTGGCACGAAACTGTCGAAAGGCGACCTT
Organism: Dehalococcoidia bacterium; assembly: GCA_007571275.1. GTDB lineage: Bacteria > Chloroflexota > Dehalococcoidia > Bin125 > Bin125 > Bin125. Next base: position 10,931 of record RKRS01000156.1, on the reverse strand, counting down.
GCCCTAGCCAAGATCGCTGTTGCCTGGCCGCAGGCCCGCGACGAAATGAAGCGCCAACTGGCCGAATGGGAAGCGGCCGGCCGCTCCTTTGATCTCGATTGGTTGCTGAGAGCCCTGAACATTGTGATGACGGGCGAAGTTGACTACCGCTCGCTCGCCGATCGTAGTGCCGAAGAGATCGCCGCTGGACTTAAGCAAGCGATTCATGCTCTCAATACCTCTTTGAATATGATCAGTGACTGGCTAGGACTCGATCATACCCGTGTCATCTTCGGACGCGCAGCGCTTTTCGTGATGGCGCGTTACATCGATCAACGCGGCGGTAAGTTGTCCAGCGGTGAGCGCGGCAAGCTGCTCTATTGGTACGTGCAGGCCGGAATCCACGGACGCTATTCCTACGGCGCACCGCGAGCCATGCTCGAGCAGGATTTGAACGCTATCGCCACCGACACTTCGGGCTTGGACGCGCTGCTCGATGTGCTACGAAGCTCTTACGGCGACCTCTCGATCACGCCGGCGCAGTTTGAAGGCGCTCGTGTCGGCACCCTCTCTTATAGCCTGCTCTATCTGTTGACTCGGGTCGGCGCAGCTCGCGACTGGGGCAATGGGCAAGCGTTGAGCAGAGCGCTGCTTGGAGCTGGCAGTGCGCTCGAGCTACACCACATCTTCCCAAAATCACGGCTGCGAAAGGCTGGCTACCCGTCAGCTCTGGTCAACGCGATTGCCAACTTCTCCTTCCAAACGGCGGAAACCAACAAGCAGCTCGGCAACAAGCTGCCGCAGCAGTACTTCCCTCAGGTTGAGACGGCGCATCCCAACGCTCTCGCCTCACAATGGGTCCCGCGAGATCAACAGCTGCATGAGATTAGCTACTACGAGGATTTTCTGCAGGAACGACGTGAACTCTTGGCCCAGGCAATGGGGGCATTCCTCGACGGTCTCTTGCAGCAATCAGCAGGCAGTTACTCCGTGCTCGTGAGCTCCACAGCTCCGCTGGGTGAAGACGCAGCCGACTTGATCGAGCTCAATCATTGGGCTGCTGCTCAAGGATTGATCGGAGGAGAATTCAACCTGCTCCTGGTTGGTAATCCCGAAACCCATGACGAGGTCTTCCTCGATCTCGCCTGGCCAGATGGCGTGCAAACGGGCCTGAGCCAACCTGTGGCTGTCCTACTCGACGACGATCCTGTTGCCTTGGGCGCGGCGAGCGCGGCCGGTTACCGCTGCTTCAACACGGTCGAGAGCTTCAAGCTGTACGTCGAGCAGGTAGTGCTCAGTAGCGATGGCGTCGCCTGAAGCGGCGCGCTTGATCGGCTATCTTCCTACTTCATTACAGGGATCGCGGAAGGTATCCGATGGCCTACGAGTATGACCGCAATATCCGCGACCGCGTCGCGGTGATTGGCGTTGGCGAGACCGAGTACACCAGGCATGGACGCATCGGCCGACCCGAGTTCCGCCTCGCGCTCGAGGCGATCCTCGCCGCCTGCGCCGACGCCGGGCTTGAGCCTCGGATGCTGGACGGCTTTTCCTCCTACTCCGCCGACCGCAACGATCCCAATCGCCTCTCGACCGCGCTCGACCTGCCGCACTATGCCTTTGCCTCGATGGTCTACGGCGGTGGCGGAGGCGGCGTCTGCGCCGCGATCGGCAATGCCGCCGCTGGCATCGTCGCCGGCTACGCCAACTTCGTCGTGGTCTACCGCGCCCTGGCGCAAGGCGAGTTCGGACGCTTCGGTCAGTCGCGTCGCAGCGGTCGCCTGCGCGGACAGTACGCCTTCAACGTGCCGCAGGGGCTGATGTCCCCCGCGCAGTTCCTGGCGATGAAGATGCAGCGCCACATGTATGAGTACGGCACGACCTCGGCGCAACTCGGACAGATCGCCGTCGCCGCCAACAAGCACGCCCAGCGCAATCCACGCGCCGTCATGAACGGACGCCCGATCACCCTCGAGGACCATCAGAACTCCCGCATGATCGCCGATCCGTATCGTCTCTACGACTGCTGCCTCGAGACTGACGGCGCGGCCGCCATGATCCTCACGACAGCAGAAATCGCGCGCGACTTCACCGACACGCCGGTTTATCTGTCAGCTTCCGTGCAGGGATCGGGGCATCGACAGGGCAACGTCGTCGACGGATTCTGGCACGACGACTTCCTGGGCTCCAACTACTCAACCATGGTCGACCGTCTGTACTCGGCGGCGGGCATGGGTCCCGAGGACATCGACTGCGGGCAGTTCTATGAGAATTTCACCGGCCAGGTGCTGACCTCATTCGAGGATCACCAGCTCTGCGAGGTTGGCGAGGGTGGGCCGTTCTGTGAAGGCGGGCGCCTGGAAACCCGTGAGGTCGCCGATTCCGATGCGCCGCACGCGGGCGAATTTCCGATCAACACCTCCGGCGGCAACTTGGCCGAAGCCTACACGCACGGCTTCAACCTGGCCGTCGAGGCTGTCCGCCAGCTGCGTGGCGACTCAGCAAACCCCGTCGAAGGCGCACGCACCTGTATCGTCGCAGCCGGGCCAGCATCCGCGCCGATTTCCTCAGCGATCTTCCGCAACTAAGTCGACCGCGGGGCTGATCGGCTAGTACAACGCTTGCTTGATGCAGTGAGCGGCCGGTTGCGACCACGCGCCCGACTCACGTTGGACAATCGCGTTGGCCAGGACTGCGCCGATCTGATCCTGTAGCTGTCGTGAGCTGCCCCAGTGCAGGAAGCTCTCCTGCATGATGGCCACGACATAACGTGGTTGAATTCCTCGCCATGTTGGAGCGAGCCAGATGGCCGCGCTGTTCATCCTGACCAGCGTCTGTCGTTTCTTCGCCTCAGCTTCGGGCAGCGCCTCGTCGGCCTCCGGAACCGATGCTTTCGTCTCCTCCTCGTCGCCCGACGAGTCGTTTGCTACGACCATATCTGTCTCGTTCGATTCCGGAATCGTGTAGTTGCCGGTTTTGATGAGCGATTCCCAGCCGGGCAGCGCCCGCTCGGGAATCGCTGCGCCCCAGCGCTGCTCGTCGATCACTGCGCGGAGCAGGTCAAGGCCCTGCGACCTCACGTCATCGGGAATCGAGTCCGACATCGCCAGCGCCGCGTAGAGTCGCGCCAGCTGCGCGGGCTCGGCCCGACCTGCGCCCCAGCGAGAGTGATGCATCAGCTCGATCAGCTCGGACACGCCCCAATGTTCGTAGTAGCGGCTCAGTCCTGGCAGACCGCCGATCATCCTGAGCAGCATGTTCACATCAGCATTCCGAGACCTGGCGACCATATAGAACAAGGCATCGAGTTGCTGTTTGTTCAGTTGGCGACCGTCGTCATTGGCATCGCTCAGGACTGCCCAGGCGATCGGCGGCTTGATCACGCTGTGCATTGCATACGGTCCTGGATGGCCTCCAGTCCAGATCGTTCCCGTTTGCAGGTCGTAGACGGCTGCGCCGATGATGGCCTCGGCGCTGAAGATCTGTCGCTCGAAGTCTGCAGATAGCGTGCACAACGGCGCTTCAGCTGCCGTGTGGTCGGTCATCGCGGCCCAGAGCACGAAGGGAACGAAAACGAGGAAGAGGATCCAGCGGCGCATTCACGCTCAGGCTACCGCGACGGCGAACCGTTACCCTGCCAGCATGACGACGACACCTCAGCCTTCCGAGTTTCTCGACACGCCGTTCTTTCCCGACGGGATGACCACGCCAGACCCTGCGGACCCGATCAACGGCGGCTATTTCGCTGCCGCCGCCGAGGGTCGGCTGGCGATACAGCGATGCAGCGACTGCGGTACGCGGCAGTACCCGCCCGAGTTGAACTGCCACGCTTGCTATGGCTTCAACATGGGATGGCAGGACGTCGTGGGGACCGGCGCGGTCTGGTCGTGGGTTGAGGTCGTGCACCCGGCGCATCCGGCGCTGCGCGAGTTCGGCCCCTACGTGGTTGCGTTGATCGAGTTGGACGATGCGCCCGAGATCAAGCTGATGGGCGTGGTCGTCGATGCGCCGTTGAGCGGGGCGATGGAGATCGGCGCGCGAGTCCGTGTGGTCTTTGAGCAAACGGCGGACGATCTTGCGCAACCACGTTGGCGCATGGCATGACCATTCAGGTTCCTGCCGCTGCGTCAGCGGGAGCCACGTCCCGCCGCCGCTGGGCCATTCTGCTTGTGCTCGCCGGCTCGCAGATGCTGGTGCAGCTCGACGCGACGATCATCAACACGGCGCTGCCCGCGATCAAACGCGCCTTCGAGATGTCGGAGTCGCAGTCGCTCTGGGTCGCCGACGCCTACATGGTGATCTTCGGCGGTCTGTTGCTGCTCGCCGGCGCGTTGGGCGATCGCTTCGGCCGACGCAAGATTCTGATGGTCGGGATGGCGATCTTCACCATCGCCTCGATCGCGGTCGCATTCTCGCCCGATGCCAACTTCATGATCGTTGGACGCGGCGTGCAGGGTCTCGGTGGCGCGTTGGTCATTCCGCAGACGCTGTCGATCCTGACCGCCGTCTTCCCGCGCGAGGAGCGCGGCCGCGCCATCGGCATCTGGTCAGGAGCGCTGGGCTTCGGGATGGCCTTCGGACCGCTGGTCGGCGGAATTCTGGTTGACCTGATCGGTTGGGCTGGCGTGTTCTGGGTGCCAGCGCCGATCGCCCTGGTTGCGATGCTCGGTATGGTCGTCGTGCCCGAATCCCGTTCCCAATTGCATACCAAACTCGATGTGCCGGGCGCCATCACCGGGACGATCGCCATGGTCTCGATCGTCTTCGCGATCATTGAGGGCATACAGAAAGGCTGGACCGATCCACTGATCCTGGGTTCGTTCGCCGTTGCCGCAGTTTCCACGCTGCTGTTCATCGTGATCGAGCGGCGCACGGACCAACCATTGCTGCCGATGGCGTTCTTCCGTCAGCGCGACTTCACCGGCTCGATGGTCGGCATGTTCTTCATCATGTTTGCCCTGATGGGCGTGATGTTCTACATGCCGCAGTTCTTCCAGCTGGCGCAGGGGATGTCAGCCTCGGCGAGCGGCGCGCGGTTGATGCCGCTCGCCCTGGCGATGATGGTCTTCGCGCCGATCATGGCCAAGCTGCTGCCCAAGCTCGGACCGCGGTTCATGCTTTTCTGGGCGCCGGCGGTACACGGCGGCGGAGCGCTGCTGATCTTCAGCTTCATCCTCGATATCGATACGCCCTACTGGATGATCGGCCTGACGATGGGCTTCCTGGGCATGGGCGGCGCGATGCATATGCCAGCCACGACCGATACCTCGATGGCGGCCGTACCAGTCGATCTGGCCGGTAAGGCCTCGGCGGTCAATAACGCGGGCCGTCAGCTGGGCGGAACGCTGGCGATCGCGATTCTGGGATCGTTCGCCGCCGCGGTCTACTCATCCGGCGTGACTGCCGGGCTCGAGCCATTGGACATCGCCGAAGGAGCGGTGGAGACGATCTCGACCGGTATGGGGGCGGCGCTGCAAGTTCTACCCACACTGGACCAGGCGATCATCCCCCAGGCGCAGCTGGTCATGCGAGAGTCGTTCGTCGATGCGATTGTTGACACGATGCGATTCGGCATCATCTTTGCGTTGATATCAGGCATCGTCGCCTGGATTCTCGTACCGAAGCGACAGCGTCAGACGCAGATGCAATGGGAAGGCGGCAAGCCGGTCGAACCATCGGCTCAGCCATCCGGGCCAGCCCAGCCAGCCGCCGCGCTGTCAAGCAATGGGGTTTCCGGCAATGGAACCTCGGCGAATGGCGCACGCGGTCTCAGCCCGCTCGCCAGATCGATGGTGGTGCAGCGACCACAGAAATCGAGCCCGCCCTAGCGCATCCGCTCGGCTGACCAACGATCTGGACGTTCGTTAGCCTTGAGCGCATGATTGTCCGCCAATCTGACCTGGTTGACGTGTGAGTCGGGTCACCGACGGAGACGTCGCTTCCGTAGAGATCGGCTCGCGCCGACGCTGGCTGGCACTGCTGATCTTGGCAGGCGCGCAAACGATCGTCGTGCTCGATTCGACGATCATCAATACGGCGCTGCCGACGATTAAGCGCGTCTTCGAGATGTCGGAGTCGCAATCCCTGTGGGTCGCCGACGCCTACCTCGTGCTCTTTGGTGGACTCTTGCTGTTGTCAGGCGCTTTGGGCGATCGCTTCGGGCGTCGTCGGCTGTTGGCAATCGGCCTGACGGTCTTCACGCTGGCGTCGGTCGCAGTGGCGTTCTCACCCAACGCCGAGGCGCTGATTCTCGGTCGCGGGCTGCAGGGTCTGGGCGGCGCTTTGGTCTTGCCGCAGGGATTGTCGACCTTGACGGCCGTCTTCCCACGTAAGGATCGTGGCAAGGCCTTCGGCGTCTGGGCCGGCTCCATGGGTATCGGTATGGCCATCGGACCGTTCCTCGGTGGGACGTTGGTCGATCAGATCAACTGGTCCGCAGTGTTCTGGGTACCAGCCCCGCTGGCTGCGCTGGCGCTGCTTGGGTTGACCCTGGTCCCATCGACCAGGTCGGTATTGCATACCAAACTTGACGTGCCTGGCGCCGTCACTGGCACGGTCGGCATGCTGGCGCTGGTCTACTCGATCATCGAGGGCATCCCGCGTGGTTGGGATGATCCGCTCATTCTCGCCACGATCAGCGTCGCGCTGATTTCACTGAGCGCCTTCATCCTGATCGAGCGGCGCACTGAACAGCCGTTGATGCCGCTGGGATTCTTCCGTCAGCGCGACTTCGTCGGCGCGATGGTGGGCATGTTCTTCATCATGTTCGCGCTGATGGGCGTGCTCTTCTATCTGCCTCAGTTTTTCCAGCTTGTGCAGGGCGCCTCGGCTGCCGAGAGCGGGTTGCGCGTGATGCCGCTCGCCGTGGTGATGATCGTCGGCGCGCCGATCGCCGGATTCATCCTGCCCAAAGTTGGACCGAGGTTCCTGCTCTTCTGGGCGCCGACGATGCACGGCGGCGGTTGTCTGCTGATTCTGGCGCTGGTGCTCGCAGTGGATACGCCTTACTGGATCATCGGCCTGGCGCTCGCCTGGCTGGGCATCGGTGGTTCGCTGCACATGCCAGCTACAACTGACACCTCGATGGCCGCTGTGCCGGTCGACATGGCGGGCAAAGCCTCGGCGGTGACGACCACTGGCCAAGAGCTGGGCGGGACGATGTCGATCGCCATTCTGGGCAGCTTCGCCGCAGTGATGTACGCCAGCGGCGTCCGCGACGGTCTCAGTGGGATGCCGCTCTCGGTCGCCGATATCGACGTGTTGGCGTCCGGCATCGGCGCAGCTCAACAAGTCTTCCCCACACTGGATGCATCGATCGTCGGCGCAGTGCGCAATGAGCTGACCGAGTCGTTCGTCGAGGCGATCCGGCGCACGTACCTCTTCGGGATCAGCTTCGCGGTGATCGCCGGCGTCGTCGGCTGGATCCTGGTACCGCGACGTCAACGTCAGGTACAGGCGACATCGCTGGGCGGTCAGGAGGAAACCGCAGCGCCGACGCCGTCGGATAACGGAACCAGAGAGGTTGCGCCAGCCGCCAGGGTGATGGCATCGGCCAGGCCGCAGAAGGCCGCCGGAACCTGACCACCGGCAGGTGATTAACCGCCTCGAGACGCACCTGTAGCTCAGTCGCTTGCCAGCGATTTCGCTACCCGCTCGCCGATCATGATGCTGGTCAGGTTGGTGTTGCAGCTGACGATGTCGGGCATGATCGAGGCGTCGGCCACTCTCAGGTTCTCGGTCTGGTACACACGGCCGCGCTGATCGGTCACGGCCAGCGGATCGGTCGGCTGGCCCATCCTCGCGCTGCCGCAGATGTGCCAGGTGGTTGAGGTCGTGCGGCGGATGTAGTCGGCGAGCGCGTTGTCCGACTCCATCACTTCCGCCCGCGGCGCGATCACGCGTTCAGTGAAGCGGGCGATCGCCTCCGAGTGCATGATCTCCCAGCAGAGCCGCGCCCCACCCATCAGGCGGCGCAGGTCTTCGGGATGCGATGCGTAGTTCATGTCGAGCTGAGGCTGATCGTTGGGGTCGGTCGAGCGCAACGTGACTGAGCCCCGTGAATGCGGTCGCTGGATTACCGCGCCAATCCCGAACGAGGGATGTTGGCGCGGCGCGTCGGTTAGACCGCGCACCTGTTCCTCATCCCAGATTGTCGAAATGGCCAGCTGCATGTCGTTGAATTGGTCTGAGCCGGGCGCGGTGTATCTGACGCCGATCTCGGTCACCACGTCCGGGTCGTGAATGACATCCGCTTTGGGAAATGCCTGGACGCCGGTACCGAAGTGGTCGATCAGGTTCTCACCGACGCCGGGCAAGGCGGCGCGCTGACTGATACCGTGCGGCGCGAGTTTCTCGGCAGGCCCGAGTCCGCTGCGCAGCAGGATGGCCGGCGAAACGGCCGCTCCCGCCGAGACGCATACGCGCTCGGCATTGATCGCTTCACCGTCGCTGAGGATGACGCCGTTGACGCGAGCCCCGGAGTCGCCCTCGAAGCTGAGCCGGTCGACCAGCACGCCATGACGGATGGTCAGGTTCTCGCGGTCGCGGATGCCGAGCAGATAGGCGATGTTGGTCGAGACGCGGTTTCCGTCCGCTCGGTTACGCGGCCAGGGTCCGACACCGGTAGCGTCGGGCAGATTGTGATCCCAGACGTCAGCGAAACCGTTCTCGATGCAGGCGTCGTAGAAGGCGCGTTGCAGTGGCTGCCAGATGTCTGATTCAGGACGCTCAATCGGAACCGGCCCGGACTGCCCGTGAAAATCGCCGCCTTCGGGGTCAGATTCGAGGCGTCGGTAGTAAGGCAAGACGTCTTCGAACGACCACTCATCGCAACCGAGCGCGACCCACGACTCGAAGTCGCCAGGCACGCCGCGCAGGGCAATCGTCCCGTTGACGGCCGACGATCCGCCCATCACCTTGCCGCGGTGGAGCGGGAACTCGCGCCCGTGTCGGGCGTTGGCGCGGAAACCCCAGTCGTGATCGCGCCAGGACACCCAGGGCTTGAGCAGATCACGCGGCATGTCCTCGACGCGGGTATAGTCGGGTCCGGCTTCCAGTAGGAGCACGCGCCGTGTTGGGTCTTCCGACAGCCGAGCGGCAATCACTGCCCCGGCCGAACCCGCGCCGATGATGATGTCGTCGTATGTTGTCATGTCGCCCCCTGCATCCCGATGCGACCCGTCTCGTGGCCTGAGGATACGCCAGGCTCAGCACTCGCCGGACCATCCGATAACGTGACGCTATCTACACGGACTCAGTGAAGGCGGCATCGGGGTGGCAAGCACGGAGCTGATCGACTCGTACCAGGGTCTTGTCGTGGTTGATCTGTCGCGACGCCTGTCAGGCGCGTTCGCCGCGAGGCTATTCGCCGATCACGGAGCGCACGTCGTCATGCTGGAGCCGCCGGATGGTCACCCGCTGCGTCACATGGCTTCCTTTCTCGACGACGCGCCTGGCCTCGAGCGCTCCACCCTGCACGCATACGTCAACTGGAACAAGCGCTCGGTCGTGATCGATGATCCATCTGAGGCCGCCGAATGGATTGCCTCGGCTGATGTGGTGATCACCACTGACGGACCTGCCGCGCTGTCGCGCTGGCCGCTGACATCGCTCCGCTCGGACGCCGTGCATCTCTCGGTGACGCCCTATGGTCTGGATGGTCCCCTGTCCGACGCGCCGGCCGGCAATCTGAGCCTGAATGCGCGATCGGGCTGGGCGTACATCAATGCGCTGCGCGATGAACCACCGGTCTCGCTGCCCGCGCATCAGGCAGGCTATGTCGGTGGATTCGCCGCGTTCATCGCGGGCGCAGCCGCCCTGCGCCGACGCAACGAGACAGCATCCGCGGAGCGAGTAGACGTCCGCGAGTTTGAAGCGTTCTCACACACGGTCTATCCGTGGTCGATCGGCGCAATATATCAAGGCTCAGGCTGGTCGCGCGGCGCGACCGGTGGTCGGCCACGCGGCGAACCTGGCCCGCTCTACGACGCGGCCGATGGTCGGATGAACTTCGGGTTCGGCGACTGGCATCACTGGCCCCAGGCGATGGCGCTGTTCAATCTGCCCGACCAGGGCGCCCGCGATGACCTCCAGCAGCGTGACGGCCGCTACGCCCGCGACCTCGCGCCTGTGCAGGCGGGCGTCGCTCGGGAGCTGATCAATATCGAGAAGTGGCCACTGTTTCATCAGTTGGCCGAGTTGCGCTGCATTTCGGGCGTTCTGCAGACCATTCCAGAGCTGGTTGAGAATGAGCAACTCCGGGCGCGTCGCTTCATCGTCGAGACGGAAGTGGATGGCGCGACCGTGCGCGCAGCGGGTGATCCGCATCCAATGACGCCATCCAGTTGGTCGCTGCGCCGCCCCGCGCCGCGGTTGGGCTCGGATGCAGATACACCTCCCGAGCGAGCAGCGCCTCAAGCACCTGGCGGTTTTCGGACTCGCCGTGGCCCGCTCGACGGCATCCGCATTCTCACGTTCACGCAGGCCTGGAGCGGCACTTTTGCGACCGAGCTGCTGGCCTTTCTCGGCGCTGATGTCGTTCAGATCGAGGCGCTGCAGCGAGTTGACATCTGGCGCATGGTTCGTCCCTGGGTGCCCAACGCGATCCGTGACGAGTCCAAAACGCAGCATGCCGCCAATACTCAGGGACTGTTCAACTCGGTCAACCTGAACAAGCGAGGGATCACGCTCGACCTGCGCAGCGAGCAGGGCAAAGAGATGTTCTGGCGTCTCGCGCCCCGGTTCGATGTCGTTTGTGAGAACTTCCGTCCTGGCGTACTCGAGGGCTGGGGGATCACGCTCGAGACGCTGGCGGCGGTCCGACCAGACGTCATCCTGGCGACCATCTCCGGCTACGGCGTGACTGGACCCTACGCGCCCTATCCCGCCAACGGCGCGACCACCGAGCCGATGTCAGGTCTGTCCTCGATTCATGGCTATGACAACGATCCGGG
>RKRS01000171.1 GCA_007571275.1 Dehalococcoidia bacterium | reverse complement strand
CCTCTGGGCCTATCACTATCCCGTCGATGCGCCGCTCGGCGAGCGGCGTGAGCGCGCCTGGCAACGCATCCACGACCATCCCCGCGTCCATGTGCGGCCATTCGACAAGCGCAACTTACGCCGCGACGTACGGATCGCCGCCGAGATATTCAACGAAGCATGGGTTGAAAACTGGGGATCAGTTCCGATCACGCCTGAAGAGGCCGACCGGCTCGCCGCTGACCTGGTGCAATTCGCCGATCCCGAGTTGACCGCCTTCGTGGAGATCGACGGCGATCCGGCGGCGATGGTGATCTCGATTCCCAATCTGAACGAGTGCGCCCGCGACCTGGATGGACGCCTGTTCCCGTTTGGTTGGGCCAGGCTGCTCTGGCGACTCAAACGCCGCCCGCAGAGCGGACGCGTGATGCTGCTCGGCGTGCGGCAGAAGTGGCGGACTCGCGAATTCGCGCATCTGGGCCTGATGCTGACTGCGGAGGTCCACGTCCGAGGCGCCGCGCGAGGCTATCGCTGGGCCGAGCTTGGCTGGGTGCTCGAAGACAATCATCTGCTCAACCACGCGCTGCGCCGCACCGACAGCGAGGTCTACAAGGTCTATCGCATCTACGAAAAGCCGCTCTAAGGCTTGCGCCGAGCGGGTGCTGACGAATTCGCTCGCTCCAGCGCCCGACGCAACCGCCGCACCGCCTCCGACACCGTCTCGCGGTCGTTGTAGATCGCTGAACCCGCGACCAGCCAGCTGGCGCCGGCCTCGACGATGGCGGCGATCGTCGATTCGTTCACACCGCCATCGACCGCCACCGGCGACGAGATACGCCCGCAGGCGTCGAGCATGGCCCGCGCCTGTCGGATCCGACTCAGCGACTCCGGGATGAACTGCTGGCCACCCCAGCCGGGATTGACGCTCATGATCTGCACGCGATCACAGATCGGCGCCACTGCCTCGATCTTGCTGAGCGGGGTGCCTGGGTTGAGCGTCACACCCGCTTCGACGCCGTGATCGGCAATCTGCTGCAAGAGTCGGTGCGGGTGGCGCGTGGTCTCGATATGGATCGTCACGCAATTCACGCCGGCGGCGATGAAGTCCCCGATGTGGTCTTCAGGATGATCGACCATCAGATGCGCTTCGATGGGCAGCTTGGTCAGCGAGCGCACCGCCGACGCCATCTGCGCCCCGAATGTGATCGGCGGGACGAAGCTGCCGTCCATCACATCGAGCGAGATCCAGTCGACCCCGGCGGCCTCGGCCTCGCCGACCTGCTCGGCGAGCCGCGTCCAATCAGCATTCAGGATTGATGGAGCGAGGGCGACCGGCCGTGTCATCGGCGGGCCTGCTGCTTGGCGGCAGCCCGCTCGGCGGCGCGACGCTGCGCCCGATTCAGTCCGGTTTCCAGTGTCGGCGCTGGCTCAGAGTCAACTGGCCGATTCGACGGTTTCAGCTGTAAGCGTTCCTTCGCCGTCTCGAGCGCCGCCCGGACCTGGTTAGGGGCAGTCCCGCCGGGAAGATCGCGCGACTCCAGCGCGAACTGCACGGTCATGCCCACCGCATCGGCCTCGAAGGCCGAATGCTCGGCCTGTAGATCGCCGAGCGACAGATCGGACAGGCTACAGCGACGCTGCTCGCAGAGCCTGACCAGCCGTCCAACGACATGGTGCGCTTCGCGGAAGGGCACGCCCTTGCGCGTGATGTAGTCGGCGTAATCGGTGGCGAGGATCAGCGGATCGTTGTCAACCATGCCGCGCGCGCGCGCGCCGTCGACCTGTGCGGTCAGCAATGCCCGCGCCAGCACATGCAAGGTGCCGATCAACGTCTCGGCGGTGTCGAACAGCCCCGACTTGTCCTCCTGCAGGTCACGGTTGTAAGCCAGTGGCAGACCCTTGAGCGTGGTCAGCAGCGCGGTGAGATGACCCAGCACCTTGCCGCTGCGACCACGGGCCAGCTCGGCGATGTCAGGATTCCGCTTCTGCGGCATGATCGACGAACCGGTCGTGAATGCGTCGCCGAACTGTAGAATCCCGAACTCGCTGGAACTCCAGAGGATCACGTCCTCACACAGCCGCGAGATGTTGACCATGCAGATGGCCGCATTCGACAAAAACTCAACGATGTAATCGCGCGACGAAACAGCATCCATGCTGTTCCGCGAGATCGACTCGAAGCCCAGCTCCCGGGCGACCGCCTGACGATCAAGGGGGTAGGCGGCGCCGGCCAGCGCCGCGCTGCCGAGCGGCATAATGTCAGCGCGCGCGAAGGAATCGACCAGACGCTCGGCGTCACGGTCGAGCATTTCCAGGTAGGCAAGCAGATGATGCGACAGCAAGACCGGCTGGGCTCGCTGGAGATGCGTGTAGCCGGGCAGATAGACGTCCAGCGAGCGCTCGGCCAGCTCGACCAGCGCAGCCTGCAAGCCACGCACCGCGCCGACGGACTGGACGATCGCGTCGCGCACGAACATCCGCGTATCGAGCGCCACCTGGTCATTGCGTGAGCGCGCCGTGTGCAGCCGACCGGCCAGATCGGCGCCGATGATCTGACTCAATCGCGCTTCGACGTGGGTATGGATGTCCTCGAGTTCGTGGTTGATCTCGAATCCGCCTGATTCGATCTCCGATTCAACCTGATCGAGTCCCTGGATGATCTTCACCGAGTCGGCGGTGGCGATGATTCCCTGCGCAGCGAGCATCCGCGCGTGCGCACGGGAACCGGCGATGTCGTGTCGAAACAGCAGCAGATCCGTCTGGATCGACGAGGTGTAGGCCTGCACGAGCGTGTCGGGCGCTTCCTCGAATCGTCCGCCCCAGAGCCGTTGTCCGTCGTGTTCGGCCATATTGGCGTCAACCATGCCCCGCCTGCATGTCGTGCGTGATCGGCGCTACTCGTCCGCGGGCAACTTCGTCAACCCGGCTGCGCTGATTGCCTCATCCTTCTGCTCGGCCGAGAGGTCGCGGGCGCGAATGGTCTGGATCGCCGGCGGCTCCATGCCTCGTCCGATCTGCGACCGATACAGGCCATCGCCCAGTACCCGAATGATCGCTTGCACCTCGTTCTCGCCCAACGCGCCACACAGCGCTTCGAAAGCCTGCTTCGCGTCCAGCGCGAGGTAGAGCGCGCATTCCAGCGTCGCGTGACCAGGACGGCGAATCTGGAAATCCGCCGCGTCGGGACCACCGGCTGTGGGAACGGCTGATTCGTACTCAACGATGATCTCGGTGTCAGAGGCGTTGGTCGTCATCACACCTGTCCTGTCTGGCCACCTTGTCTGCTGTTGGCGCGAGCGCCTGTCACAATCGGCCAAATGGTCGGCAACTTACGTCGCATGTCCCGATGATACGTCCAGGACGCCGCCCGGTTGGCGCAGGAGCTGTTTCTCAGCCTGGACGCGTACCGGCAAGCCGAAGATGTCGATGAAGCCCACGGCCGACGTTTGATCGAACGCGTCGCCTTCGTCGTACGTCGCCAGCGAGTACTGGTAGAGGCTATTGGGACTCTCGACGCCAACCGTCACGGCCTGTCCCTTGTAGAGCTTGACGCGGGACGTACCGCTCACGTGACGTTGCATCGACGAGGTAAAAGCGGCCAGATCCTGATGGGTACCGGTGAACCACAGGCCGTCGTAGATGAGGTCGGCGTAGTCCTGCATCAGCCGATGCTTGAGCCGAATCTGGCTCTTGGAGAGGGTGAGCGTCTCCAGCGCCTGATGCGCGATGCGCAGCGTCGTCGCTGCCGGCGCTTCGTAGACCTCACGCGACTTAATCCCGACCAGGCGATCTTCGACCATGTCGATCCGACCAACGCCGTTGGCGCCAGCGATCTCGTGCACGCGGCTGATCAGTGTGACGGGGTCTAGTTCTTCACCGTCGAGCGAGACTGGCCGACCGTGCTCGAAGCCGATTTCGAGATAGGTGGGCTCGTCTGGCGCGTCTTCGGGATTGACCGTCCACTCCCACACGTTGTCGGGCGGCTCGGTCCATGGATCCTCGAGTGGCCCTGCCTCAATCGAGCGACCCCACAGATTCTCGTCGGTCGAGTACTGCTTCTCGACGCTGACGGTGATCGGAATGCCATGCGCCTGGGCATAGACAATCTCGGATTCGCGAGTCGTCAGTTCCCACTCCCGGACCGGCGCGAGGATACGCAGGTGAGGCGCGAGCGCCTGCACCGAGATGTCGAATCGCACCTGGTCATTGCCTTTACCGGTGCAGCCGTGCGCGACCGCGGTTGCGTTATGTTGGCGAGCCACATCGACCAGCGCCTTGGCGATCAGCGGCCGCGCCAGCGCGGTCGCCAATGGATAGCGACCCTCGTACAGAGCGCCGGCCATCAACGCCGGGAAGCAGAATGCGCGGGCAAAGTCTTCACGCAGATCGAGCATCTCAAAGCCGACGGCGCCGGCTGCGTAGGCGCGCGATTCGAGTTCCTCATCAGCTTCCAGATAGCCCATGTCGGCGGTCATGCAAATGACTTCCCAACCGCGCTCCGTCAGCCAGCGCGTCACCACCGACGTGTCCAGGCCGCCCGAATAGGCCAACACCACACGCTGTTCATCGATTCGTTTCGCCACCCGGGTCTCCCTACGTTGTCCGGATTCTGTTCAGTCCTGCCGATGCTGATCGATGCCGTCCGAACTGGTTCGAGCGGATTCGCTGCTCGGTTTCATGCCTCGTTACCCAGCGATAGAGGCCAATGCATCGTCGATCATGCCGAGCGCCTGATTGATTTCGTCTTCCGAGATAGTCAGCGGCGGTACCAGTCGGAGCACGTTGGGCTTGACCACATTGCAGATTAGCCCGCGCTCGCGGAGCGCCGTGACCAACGTCGGACCCAGATCGGCGCTGAGCTGGACCGCCACCAGCAGACCCTTGCCGCGTACGTGATCGATCAATGGATACCGATCCTCGAGCGCGCGAATGCCGGACGCCAGCTGCTCGCCACGCGCGGCGGCCTGCGCCGGAATATCTTCCTCGATGATCACGCGCAGGGTCTCCAGCGCGACCGATGTGGTAAACGGCTGGCCGCCGAACGTCGTGCCATGGTCGCCAGGTTCGAGGATGTCGCCACGCTCGTTCGCCACAATGGCGCCGATCGGCACGCCGCTTCCGAGCCCTTTGGCCAACGCCATCACGTCGGGCTGGACGCCCTCGTGCTGCCAGGCGAAGAGCTTGCCAGTTCGGCCAATACCCGTCTGAACTTCGTCCAGCATGAGCAGCAGGTTGTGCTCATCGCAGATCTCGCGCAAGGCGACGAGATAGCCGTCGTCGGCGACGTTGACGCCGCCCTCACCCTGCAACGGCTCGACCAGGATGGCGGCCGTTTGCGGTCCGACGGCTGCGCGCACGGCGTCGATGTCGTTGAAGGGAACGTGACAGAAGCCGTCCAGCGGACCAAATGGCTCTCGGTAACGGGGATTACCGGAGGCGTTGACCGAGGCCAGCGTGCGGCCATGGAACGCTTCGTCCATGACAATGATCTCCGAGGCGCCCTCTCGCCGAGTCTGACCCCACTTGCGACCGATCTTGATCGCGCCCTCGGTCGCCTCAGCGCCGCTGTTGCAGAAGAAGATGCGGGTCATGCCCGACTGCTCCAGCAGGACATCGGCCAGATCCAGCTGAGGGCTCGTGTAGACATAGTTCGAGACCTGCAGCAGGGTCCCAGCCCGCCGCTTGGCCGCCCCCCCGCTCCGGCGAAGGCCGGTGCCCAGCTTGTCCGCC